>QGVC01000066.1 GCA_003242645.1 Pseudomonadota bacterium | reverse complement strand
GGCCCTGCTCCGTGCACCGCGCATGTGTGACGGTCGGGCGGTGGCATCCAAGGCCGGGTGAGCGTGCCGCGACTTCGCCATGGAATCCCTCGCGAGCGCGAATCTGTTGCGTTCCGGCTACCATGATGCCGAACGGCCACCACACTGCAACAGGCGCCAGCCGCACAGGCTGGCAGCATCGCGAGTTCTCCACGGAAATCTCAACGTGCGTATTGACTAAAGTGCACGCTCCCCTTGCGGCTTGGTGGTGCCAGCGCCACCGCCGATCCGCACGGGAGGAACATACATGCGGCTGGCCCGGCAGAAGGCGCGGCGCTCGTTGCTACCACAAGGCCGGAATTGTCCTTCGCGCGAAAAGCAGATTCGCACCTCACGCAGCCGGTTACCGGAGCCGCGACAGTCGACGGTTATCATTTCGACCTTCAGGCCAGGATTGGCGGCGATGAACTCGTCAACAACCTGCTGTGGACTGATGAAGAACGGCGCAGGAGGCAAGCGGAATCTCCTCGGAATATTGATCTTTTCATAAAGCCGCCGCGAAAGCTCAAAATAACCGGCTGGATCGAGCCCCGAGCACGTGCCATGCCTGCGATACTCGTGAATGACCAGCCGCGGGCTCGGCATGATGTCGAGCATCTGGTCGATCACGCGCTGGGGAACGAACGGACGCTCCCGTGTCGGGCAGTACTCTGGAAACCCGCGCTCGTATTGCGGCCACAAGCCATGGAGCACAAAGGCATAAGGCCGGGCTGTGCGACGGCACTGCGGATCATCGTCTGGTGAGCGCATGCTCGCGCAGTACGTCGGGCTCCAAGACAATACGAGCGTGTAGTAGTCGAAAACCCCGGCCTCATGTTGGCTTTGCGGGGCGCTCCGCTGGGCCGCAGCCGGGACGGTGAGCAGCACGGAGAGGATTGCCGCGAAGAGCACCGGCGGCCGGATGGAACGTTTCATCGCCATATCTAGTCTCGATCGTTTGTGGTCGAACTGATCAAACGCGCGCGAGTCGCTGGAGAATGCGGGCCCAGCTCCGCGCGCCCTTGCGGAAGCTCGTCAGATTGTACTTCTCGTTGGGTGAGTGAATGCAGTCGTCATCGGTGCCGAAACCGATGAGCAGGCTGTCCATGCCAAGGTGTGTCTTGAACGCGGTGACGATAGGGATCGAGGCACCGGAGCCCATCAACGCTGCAGGCCGGCCCCATTCCTCCTCCAGTGCTTGAGCGGCGGCCTGCACGTACGGCGCATTCGGGTCGAACGAAATGGCGGCATTGCCGTGAAACGGCACGAACTCGACCTTGCAATCAGGCGGCACGCGCTCGGCCAGGAACTGCTGGAGGCTTGCGGTGATCTTGTCGGGATCCTGCCCAGCCACGAGCCGGCACGTTATCTTCGCTGAAGCGCGCGAGGGGATGACCGTCTTGGTTCCGGGCCCCTGGTAGCCGCCGGTGATACCGTTGAACTCGCACGTCGGGCGGGCCCATAGTTGCTCCAACGCGGTGTAGCCCTTTTCCCCAGCGGGCACGCTGAGGCCAACTTCGCCGAGGAAAGCCTTCTCATCGAAGCCCAGGCGCCGCCACTGCTCCGCCTGACTGCTGGGCACCTCGGCGATACCGTCATAGAAGCCCGGCACCCTCACGCGCCCGTCGTCATCGTGAAGCGCCGCGAGCATGCGGACCAGAACGCGGATCGGGTTGATGGCCGGCCCACCATAAAGGCCGGAATGAAGATCGCGATTGGGGCCGGTTACGATGACCTCGGTTCCGGCGAGGCCCCGCAGCATCGTCGTGATGCCGGGAGTGTCCTTGTCCCACTGGGTCGTATCGCACACCAGAGCGACGTCGCAGGTGATCTCCTGAGCGTGCTTCTCCAGAAATTGAGGGAGGCTCGGTGAGCCGCACTCTTCCTCACCTTCGAGGAGCACTGTAATGGCGACGGGCAACGTGCCAGCCACCTGCTTCCATGCACGCGCGGCTTCCAGAAAGGTCATCAGCTGACCTTTGTTATCCTCCGCGCCGCGCGCGACGATCACGGTGCCATTGCGCGAATCCTCGACCAGCCGCGGCTCGAACGGCGGCGAGGTCCACAAATCGAGCGGGTCCGGCGGCTGGACGTCATAGTGGCCGTAGAAGAGCACGTGCGGCATGCCCTTCGGAACCTCCCGGTGGGAGTGGCCCACGACCATGGGATGGCCGGTCGTCTCCCGAATGGAGACTTCGAAGCCGATCTGTCGCAGCGCGCGTGCGCACCATTCCGCCGCAGCCGCACATTCGTCCTTGTAGGCGGGATCGGTGGAAATGCTCTTGATACGCAGAAGCTCGAACAAACGCGCAAGCGCTTCGTCCTGAGACTTATCCAAAGCATCGAGTACCGCGGGAAGATGATCGGCCATATCGGTCATGCTCGCGTCGAATTGGTGCGCTGTCTGCCTCAAGACTTGAAGCTCCAGCGCCGTCCTGTCAAAGGGAAGCGAAACGAGCCAAGCACCTGCGCGTTTGCTCCAGGCGTCTGACGAGCTTATGTCCATGCGCGCACGTGTTGAAGCATAAGGAAAGGTTCACCGGATGAGCGATACCGCTT
Source organism: Pseudomonadota bacterium (assembly GCA_003242645.1). The sequence goes on along the minus strand of QGVC01000066.1, from coordinate 10,764 downwards.
CCGCCCCCGACAGGAGACGCAAGTGGGTCTATCTCTTCGGCGCCGGACGTTCGGACGGTTCCGCAGAAATGCGGGAGCTCCTCGGCGGCAAGGGCGCCAACCTGGCCGAGATGGCAAGCTTGGGCCTGCCGGTGCCTCCGGGGTTCACGATCACCACCGAGGTCTGCACGTACTACTACGCTAACAACCGAACGTTGCCTGAAGGTCTCGAGTCGCAAGTCGAGAGCGCCCTCGGCATCGTCGGCGATGCAGTCGGCGCGGTATTCGGCGATCCGAAAAACCCGTTGCTCGTTTCGGTCCGCTCGGGCGCGCGGACCTCGATGCCCGGCATGATGGACACGATCCTCAACCTGGGCCTCAACGACGAGACGGTGGAGGGTCTGGCAGCACGCTCAGGCGACGCACGGTTCGCCTACGACAGCTATCGCCGCTTCATCCAGATGTACAGCGACGTCGTGCTGGGCGTCGAGATCGGCGTGTTCGAGGACATTCTCGAAACGCATAAGAACCTCAACAACCTGACGTCGGATACAGAGCTCACCGCGGAGGACTGGCAGGAGATCGTCGCGCGCTACAAGGAGGCTGTCGAGCGCGAGATTGGCCAGCCGTTCCCGCAGGACCTGAAGACGCAGCTCTGGGGCGCGATCAAAGCCGTGTTCGGCTCCTGGGAGAACCCCCGCGCCATAACCTATCGACGTCTCCACAACATCCCTGACTCTTGGGGCACGGCCGTCACCGTCCAGGCGATGGTGTTCGGCAATATGGGCAACAACTCCGCCACCGGCGTTGCCTTCACGCGGAATCCCTCGACGGGTGCCAAGGAGATCTACGGCGAATTCCTCGTCAACGCTCAGGGCGAGGATGTCGTCGCTGGCATCCGCACACCCCAGAGCATCACTGAGAAGGCGCGTATTGAGGCCGGTGACACGGCGCCGTCGCTCGAAGCGCTGATGCCCGATGTCTTCGCCGAGCTGAAGGAGATCTTCGCGAAGCTCGAGGCGCGCTACCGCGATATGCAGGATGTCGAGTTCACCATCCAGAACGGCAAGCTCTGGATGTTGCAGACCCGCTCCGGCAAACGCACGGCCGAAGCCGCGCTCAAGATCGCGGTGGATCTCGCCAACGAGGGGCTCATCACCCGCGAGGAGGCGGTGATGCGGATCGATCCCTCGACGCTCGACCAGCTGCTGCATCCGACGATCGATCCGTCGGCGCACAAGCACGTCATCACGCGCGGTCTGGCGGCCTCCCCAGGCGCCGCTTCTGGCGAGATCGTCTTCGATCCCAACGAGGCAGAAGCGCTCAAGGCGAAGGGGCGCGACGTGATCCTGGTCCGCGTGGAGACGAGCCCCGAGGACATCCACGGCATGCACGCTGCGGCGGGCATCCTCACCGCCCGCGGCGGTATGACAAGCCATGCGGCCGTCGTCGCCCGTGGCATGGGCCGGCCCTGCGTGTGCGGCGCAGGACAGCTCAGGATCGACGTCAAGGCAGGCGAGATGATCGCGCCCGATGGCAAGGTCTATCGGGCGGGAGACATCATCACCATCGACGGCTCGACCGGCGAGGTGCTCGAAGGCAAAGTGCGCATGCGCCAGCCGGAGCTGTCCGGCGACTTCGCAACTCTGATGTCCTGGGCCGACTCGGTGCGTCGGCTCCGCGTTCGCGCCAACGCGGATACGGTGCGGGATGCTCAGCAGGCGCTGCATTTCGGGGCCGAAGGCATCGGGCTCTGCCGTACCGAGCATATGTTCTTCGAGGCCGATCGCATTCTCGCCATGCGCGAGATGATCTGCGCCGAGGACGAGGAGGGCCGTCGGCGAGCCTTGGCCAAGATTTTGCCGATGCAGCGGGCGGACTTTGAAGCCCTTTTTGAGATCATGGCTGGACTGCCGGTTACCATCCGGCTCCTCGACCCGCCACTTCACGAGTTCCTGCCACGCGAGGAGAAGGAGCAGGTCGCCGTTGCCGAAGCACTCGGCGTGCCGGTTTCTCGCGTGAAGTCGCGGGTCGCCGAGCTCCAAGAGTTCAACCCGATGCTCGGCTTCCGCGGCTGCCGGTTGGCCATTCGCTATCCCGAAATCACGGAGATGCAGGCGCGGGCGATATTCGAGGCGGCGGTCAATGCTGGCAAAAGGACCGGCAAGCCCGTCGTGCCCGAGGTGATGATCCCGCTCGTCGCCTATCGGAAGGAGTTCGACATCCTCCGTGATGTGATCGTGGCAACGGCGGAGGCGGTGGAAAAGGAGACGGGTGTCAAGCTCCAGTACCAGGTCGGCACCATGGTCGAGTTGCCCCGCTGTGCTCTGCGCGCTGAGGAGATTGCGGCAGGGGAGGGTGGCGCCGAATTCTTCTCCTTCGGCACCAACGACCTCACTCAGACCTGCCTTGGTCTCTCCCGCGACGACGCGGCGCCGATCCTCGAGAATTATCTTGGCCGCAGCATTTTCGAGAGCGATCCGTTCGTCTCGCTCGACCAGGAAGGCGTCGGCGAGCTGGTGCGTATCGGCACGGAGCGCGGCCGGAAAGCCCGGCCTGATCTCAAAATCGGCATCTGCGGTGAGCATGGTGGCGACCCAGCGTCGGTCGCATTCTGCCATGCGATCGGGCTCGACTACGTGTCGTGCTCCCCTTTCCGCGTGCCGGTGGCGAGGCTTGCGGCGGCCCAAGCCGCCATTTCGGGGCGGATCACGCCGAAAGAGGGCTAAGCCAGATCCGAGCCAGCCGCTTCGGTGGCTGGCCTCCGGCCGCTGACTTTAGTAGCTGCTGACCAAACGAGGGCGGAGCGTGAAGCTCATCGAGCACCAAGCTCAGGACTGCGAGGATTGGCGGCCGGGCGTCACAACCCGGATGCTCGTTTCAGCCGTGTCGGGGTCGGCCCAGCTGTGCATTTTCGACCAGTATTGCCAGCCTGGGCACGGGGCGCCGACCCACTTCCACGCTGTGGAGGAGGTTCTGACGGTGCTCGAAGGTCGCGCCGAGATCTGGGTGGGCGATGATCGCGCTGAGGTCGGAGCGGGGAGTTCGGTCATCGTTCCGGCCGGCCTCAAGCACGGTTTCCGCAATGTGTCGGAAACCGATCTGCTTCACATCCGGGCAACGCTCGCGGCGCCGATCTTCGAAGCAAGCTACGAGGATCGCAGAGAGTTGGCGATCCGATATGTGCCTTAAGGATGAGCGGCCTAGAGATGGCCCTCGCCGATGCCTCCTAGAATTCCGCTGCGTCCTCCTCATCCAAGGTCCGTCGAGGTGGTCGCTCGGGAAGAGAGGGGAGTATGAGGAGCAATGCGACGGCCGGCGGGAAAATGAACGACCACGCCATCCAGAACGAGTAATCGCGCTTCTTGAGGCCCGCAAGCAGACCGCCGATCAACATCGCCGCGATGGCAGTCACGCCCCAGAGGACCACGAACTCAACCATTTGGGTCTCTCCCGCTTGGAGCCGGTCTCGCACACCCGAAACTAGACTAAACTAAACCGCGCTGATCCTGAACGAAATCGAAACTAGCCGAAGCTTTTGCAGAGCTGCACTACTCAACCCACCGTATCACCTGTCTACCGATCATGGCCAAACGGTGGTGCTGGATGAACCCGGAACCACGTCGCGGGCGGTCAAGCTAGGTTGTGGTGCCGATCTCGATGTCAAGTCCGATATCCAGCACTGGTGCCGAGTGCGTCAGGGCACCGACGGAAATGAGGTCGACGCCGGATTCGGCAACGGCCCGGACTGTGCTGAGATCGATTCCGCCGGAGGCTTCGGTGATGACCCGCCCGCCAACAAGGCGGACAGCCTCCGCGAGCTGGGCAGGCGTCATGTTGTCGAGCAGCACCGCGTCGATGGGGTGATTGAGCGCTTCTTCGAGCTGGTCGAGGCTGTCCACTTCCACCTCGATCTTGACCATATGCCCGACCCGCGCGCGAGCCGCGGCGATCGCCGGCCCGATGCCGCCAGCGACCGCGATATGGTTGTCCTTGATAAGCACAGCATCGAACAGGCCGATCCGGTGGTTCATTCCCCCGCCAGCGCGCACGGCGTATTTCTCCAGCGCGCGCAATCCTGGAGTCGTCTTGCGGGTGTCGACGATGGTGGCGCGCGTCCCGGCAATGGCGTCAACGTAGCGGCGGGTGAGCGTGGCGATGCCGCTCATGCGGCCGAGGAAGTTGAGGGCGACCCGTTCCGCCGTCAGCAGCGCGCGGGCATTGCCGCTCACTCGCGCGATCTTCGCGCCCGCATCGACACGCTCGCCATCGGGTATGAGAGGCTCGAACATCACCGACGGGTCCAGATGGCGGAAGGCGGCAGCGGCAACGTCGAGTCCGGCGATCACCCCCGGCTTGCGCGCGGCGAATACGCCCGATGCCTTGGCGTGGGGCGGGATCACCGCATCCGTCGTGATGTCGCCGGCAAGGCCAAGGTCCTCAGCCAGCGCGTTCGCGACCACGCTGGTGATGAGTGGCCCGGGCAAGCGAATGTCGAAGTGTCGTGTCGGCATTGTTCACTCGGTCCTGCCTGCTGCCGAGCCGAGCATGGCTGGCAGCTCCTCTCTTTGGAGTGCCGACCTGAGCTCGAGGCTGGCGAGAGTAATGGAGCTGGGCCGTTGCCATCCGGGTCGCGGCTCGGGGTAGTCGGTGCGGTAGTGCCCGCCACGGCTTTCCTCGCGGCGGAGCGCGCATTCGGTGATCAGGCGCGCGGTGATGATGGCGTTTCCAACCGCCGGATCGCCGCCCGCAGCCTCAGCAATGGTGTCCAAAGCCTGCAGCCCATGGGTCAGCCCAGCGGCGTCACGCTCAACTCCCACATAGCGCGACATGATCGTCCGGATCATGCGGAGAGCTTCGGACCGCATTCCGAAGTCCGGCAGATGCGAAGCCTCGCTTCGGGTCAGGTTGATTCGGGTTGTCTGACGCCGCTCGAGACGGCCGATATCTGTGGCCACGCGGGCACCGAACACGACCGTCTCTAGCAATGAGTTGGACGCAAGCCGGTTCGCGCCATGCAGCCCTGTGCATGCGACCTCGCCGACCGCCCAAAGGCCGGGCACGCTGGTACGCCCCCATTCATCCGTTTGAATACCGCCCATGTGGTAATGCTCGGCCGGTGCGACAGGCAGCGGCTGCGTGACAGGGTCGAGACCAACGGCGCGGCAGCGCTCATAAACCGTCGGGAACGCCTCGGGGAAACGGGGGCCAATGGCTTGCCGGCAATCGAGAAACGCACCCCGGCCAGCGGCAATCTCGCGAAAAACGGCACGTGCGACGACGTCGCGTGGGGCAAGCTCGGCATCTGGGTGCTGGCCGAGCATGAACCGCTCGCCGGCGCTGTTGATGAGCACCGCGCCCTCGCCGCGCAGCGCCTCGGTTGCAAGCGGGGCCGGATCGAGGCCGACATCGAGCGCGGTGGGGTGGAATTGCACGAACTCCGCATTGGAGATGGTGGCGCCGGCGCGCGCAGCGATGGCGATGCCCTCGCCCCTCGCGTGGGGCGGATTGGTGGTCACCGCATAAAGTCCGCCGATGCCGCCGGTCGCGAGGACGACGGCGCGCGCACCTTCCAGCGTATAGATAGCAGCGGCGTCGTCTGGGCGGGTCAGGGTGACGCCGGTAACGCGGCCCCCGGTCTTGATCAGCGAAAGCGCGCTGAAATTCTCGAGAACGGTGATCGAACGCGTGCGGCGGACCGCCTCGATCATGGCTTGCATGATGGCAAACCCGGCTTTGTCGCCAGACACGCGAACGATGCGGCTGGCAGAGTGGGCGGCCTCGCGCGAGAGGATCAGGCGGCCTTCGAGGTCCTTGTCGAACGGGACACCGTAGGCCAGCAGATCGCGGACCCGATCTGCCGCTTCCGATGCAACAAGATGCGCAATCCGCTCGTCGACGAGGCCCGCGCCAGCGTTGATCGTGTCCGCAGCGTGCTGCTCCGGCGTGTCGCCTTCGCCAACAGCCGCCGCGATGCCGCCCTGCGCCCACGCGCTGGAGGCACCTTCACCGAGGGGCGCGGGTGAGATGAGAGTTACGGGCGCCGGGGCCAGCTTCAGTGCGGTGAACAGACCGGCCAGACCCGCGCCGACGATAATGATATCGCCGCCCCCGGCTGGTGCCTTCACTCGCCCGCCAAATGCCATGGAAATGAATCCTGAGCCGCTGCGCCGTTTGAGGGTGCAGCGGCTCGGTTGCGCTCAGTTTGTCAGGTTGATCATGCGCTCGACGGCACGCCGGGCGCGCTCCGCCACGAGCGGGTCAACCGTCACCTCGTGGCGCATGTAGACGAGAGTTTCGAGGATGTTCTGCAGCGTGATCCGCTTCATATGCGGGCACAGGTTGCAGGGCCTGATGAACTCCGTCTCCGGTGCCTCAGCCGCTACGTTGGAGCTCATCGAGCACTCTGTCACCAGCACGACCTTGGCCGGCTTGTTCTTCTTCACCCAATCGATCATGCCGGAGGTCGAGCCGGTGAAGTCCGCGGCTGCGATGACGTCAGGGGGGCACTCGGGATGCGCGATGATCTTCACGGCCGGGTCGGCCGCACGGAAAGCCTCGAGCTCCTCCGCCGTGAAGCGCTCATGGACCTCGCAGTGCCCCTTCCAGGTGATGATCTCGACGTTGGTCTTCGTCTGCACGTACTTGGCCAGATATTCGTCGGGGATCATGATGACGCGCGGCACGCCGAGGCTCTCGACGACCTTCACGGCGTTGGCGGACGTGCAGCAGATATCGCTCTCCGCCTTAACCTCCGCCGACGTATTGACGTACGTGACGACCGGCACGCCGGGATAGGCCTCGCGCAGCATGCGCACATCCTCGGCTGTGATGGAGGAGGCCAATGAGCAGCCGGCCCTGAGATCTGGGATGAGGACCGTCTTGTCGGGATTGAGAATCTTCGAGGTCTCCGCCATGAAGTGCACGCCCGCCTGCACGATCACATCGGCATCGGTGCGGGCCGCTTCCTTTGCCAGCTGAAGGCTGTCGCCACGGAAATCGCCCACGCAGTGGAAGATCTCCGGCGTCATGTAGTTGTGGGCCAGGATCACCGCGTTGCGCTGCTTCTTGAGCTCATTGATGGCCTTGATGATCGGCGCGAACTGCGGCCACTCGAGCGGCGTGACGACCTTCGAAACCCGCGCGTAGAGGGGCTCCATCTCGCGAGCCAGCTCGGGCGTGAATTTTAGGTCCGGCATCGGGAGGACGTTGCGACCCTTGAGAGCCGACACGCCCGTTTCGGATTGAACCGTGGCCATGGGGGACGCTCCCTCGTGCTTCTCACAGAATGCTCAGATTGAGCATTACCGTGGCATGAAAAAATTCCGGAAAATTCCGGTCCCGATATGCTCGATCTGAGCACTCCTCGTAGGACCTAAAGATATGACAGATAGTCCGTCATTTCCAGACCCGAGTTCGTCTGACTCCGGATTACTGGATTGCATTCAGCGCAGGCCCCATGAGGGCCTGCGGTTTGTCGGAATTAGTTGCGACCGGGTTTCACGCGCACGCCTGGTGCGGGGCGCTCGAGCAGAACCTCGCGCCGGAACCTGTATAGGCGAGCAGGGCGCCCGCCGGTTTTCGCCCGCACCTCCCCGGTCGGCTCCACAAGTCCTGCACTTTCGACGAGTCTGCGGAAGTTCTGCTTGTGCAGGTGCGGGCCGAGGATGGCCTCGACGGTCTTCTGCAGCTCGAAGAGTGTGAACTCGTCCGGCATAAGCTCGAAGACGACCGGACGGTATTTGATCTTCGCTCTGATGCGGCCAATCGCCGTCGCCAGAATACGGCGATGGTCATAGCGCATCGGAACGCCGAGGCGGGGCAGGCTGTCCCAGGCCGCTGCCGCCTCGCGACCGTCGCGGCGCGCTTCCTCCACGAGTCCGGCTTCATAAAGCAGCTCGAAGCGCTCCAGCACCTTCTCCTCGTCCCAGGTGCCGCCGAACAGTCCGAAAAACATGCGCAGACGGTCGGAGCGCTGCAACGGTCGCCCGGGAGGAGGGGGCGTCGTGGGCGGACGTTCCGCCCACGCCATGAGCTTGGGCTCGATCACTTCGGTCAGTATCGCCGGCTTGCCCCGCCGCCAGTCCTCCCAGGGGAAATAATCGTACCAGCTCCGCCAATCCCACCGCTCGGACTTGCCGACCTTGGCCGGCCGCGTGAGCGCCAGGTATCCGATCGACACGACGTGTGGGCCAATATCACCCGGCTGGGCATGGCGGCCGCGGTCGCCGAACGTGTAGAGCTGCTCGACATATCCAAGCTCGAGCCCGGTTTGCTCGCTAACCCACGATCGCAGCCCGATTTCCAGGGTCCTGTGCTCGAGCGGTGAGAAGGGACCAAACGGCAGCGCTTCGATGACCTGACCGGTTTCGTCTTGGGAACGCACGACAAGGACGACGGGCTCGTCCTTCTGCACGGCTAGGATCGCTGCATTGAGACCGATCTCGACAGCCGCCACCTCGTGCCGCTCCCGTACACTGCTCTCGCGCGTCTGCGCTCGAGCGGTCCGCTTCAGGTGAGCTTCGAAGGTCATCCACGATCTCCTTGGCCGCGGCAGTACTGGCGGATGATGGCGAATTTCGGATCCGTCCGTATGGCCACACATTCCGTTCAACGGCTGTGGGCGAGCGGCCACTATCCCTTTCGGGAACGGCGGTTGAGCCGAGCCGCGCGGCTCACGGAAATGTCGATGGAAGCGCGAACGGCTCGGCTTCAATGGCCAGCTTTGGCGGCCCCATTTCGTCGATGGCCCTGAGCATTCGCCCACCCCGGCCCAGCAACCCGTCAGCTAGCTCGACGAGACGCCGATTCGGAAAGGCTGTCGCCGAGGCTTCCCGTATGCGCCGCGCCACAAGCACTTCAGGCACTGAAGGGTTCAACGTGCAGAGCGTGATGAACGCAGCAGCGGTCGAGCGGCTGATACCGGCCCAGCAATGTACGATAAGTGGTCCCTGCCTGTTCCAGATCTGCGCGAATCGAATCAGCGCCAGCACGTGGTCCTCGCAAGGATGGATCAGACCGTCCTGCGGGGCGATGATATCGTTGACGGCGATCTTGAGATGATTGGCTGGATCGATGCCCGGTGGCGTCTCCAGCATCGTTTGAAGATTGATCAACGTAACAAGGTAGCGAGCGCCGGTTTCGGCAATCGTGTCGTGAACTCGGCTCAAGGGGCAGACGTAGAGCTGACCTGGGCGCGGCGCTCCGGGGCTCTTGCCGCTGGTGCGAGCCAACCCGACGGAGAGCTCCTCACTTCTCATCGCTAAAATGCCCGAAACGAATGCGGGTTACGAACGCGTGCGAACCCGCTCAAATCCGGCAAATTGGAAATGAAGCGAAAAAGCTAAGTTTGCAAGCGGTTGGGAAGAACTCACAACGATATGATTTTCCGCCCTGAGCTGCGCTCGGGCAGGGACTATCGCGACCTGTCGCCGCGCGTCAGTCGTTTCTCGATTTGCTGCCGGTTGTTCTCAGATTGGCGCCATTTTCAAAGGGTGATCCCGCGTCGGCCGAAAAACCACCTGTTGCCAAGCCAGGCCGATTGTGTGGAGCGAACGGCCCGCTCATCGGCCCACGCCGCGGTGAGATAGAGGTTTCGACATAGCTGCCAAATCCGGGCTCAACCGCGGCCTGCTGCCGCTCTTGGCGCCCAGGAGGGGGCGGAGTTTCCCTCTTTCGGCGGGCACGGACCGCAAGCGCGTTGTCAACCCCCACCACGCCCTCCGCTTCATAGGCCACGACCTCTGCCATTTGCTTGGCGAGCTCGCTGGTCACGGTGCCCTCGAGAATCACGCGGCACCCCTCGACGCGGACCTCGATGCCAGACGAATCAATCCCTGGGTCGTCCGCCAACCGGCTCCGGACGTCCTCGCAAATGGCTTCGCTTGTGGTCGGTGAGCAGGTCCGATGAGTTCCTTCGCCGCTCTTCTTCTTCGTTTCCCACGCCATTCTCATTCCGCTCCTAGTCACGGACTTGGAAGGTCCTTGCGAGATCAACGCCGAGTGCGACCCGAGAGTTGCATTTGCGGCGTTTGTGCCGGAACTCGCCCACCATCCTTGAGTTGTTTCGATGAATTTCCGTGGGTGCGCATCAAGGGGTCTGGAGGATGCAAGTTTCTGAGATCATGACCCGAGAGGTGGAGGTTATTCCACCGGATGCAAGCCTGCGGGAAGTCGCACGCAAAATGGATGAGCTCAACGTCGGCGTATTTCCCGTGTGCGACGGGGAGAGATTGGTCGGCATGATCACCGACCGGGATATTACCGTGCGCGCCACATCTGTTGGAAAAGCGCCCGATGTGACCCGGGTCGACGAGGTCATGACCCACGAGGTCTGGTGGTGCTACGAGGACGAAAACGTCGAGGAGGTCGCGCACCGCATGGGCGAAAAGCAGATCCGCCGAATGCCGGTGCTTGATCATGAGAAAATGCTGGTCGGCATCGTCTCGCTGGGCGATCTGGCAACGAGCAATTCCCCGGGCACGCTGGAGGCGCTGCGCAAGATCTCGGAGCCGTCGCGGCCGGATTGGTCAGGCACGTTGTCGGACCGGAGGGCGGACCGGGATCATTTCGCCCTGGAAGAGCCGGTAGCCCATCCAAGCCGTACCGATGACCTCATCGCCGAGGACATTTTCAGGTCATTGGATGCGGCGGAGGAGATCGACGTTTCCGAGATCGATATCTACGTCGACAACGGGGTGGTTTCGCTTAATGGCACCGTCGACAATTACGCCGCGAAAGAGCTTGCCACGAAAATCGTCAAAGGCATTCCGGGCATTACTGCGG
>QGVC01000408.1 GCA_003242645.1 Pseudomonadota bacterium | reverse complement strand
TTATAATCCCCCCCCAAAAAAAAAAAACCTCTGAAAAACGAAGAAGTTTTTCCCCAAACCCCGCCTCACCCAAATGCTTCAACCAATTTCGAGTATTCCGTTCGGTCTGCTCGACAAGTGTACGCATCGGCAAGCAATAAACCAAACGGCGCGGGGTCGAGTTGGGATGGGCTCGTCGCCGCCAAAGCCATGCCACGATCACGGCTGCTGTTTTGCCAAGACCTGTCGGCGCGATGAGGACGTCCCAATCGTGTTCTGCGAGAGCTTTTTGGTAGGCGTAAGGATGGGCCCCGGTGGCGATATGAAAAAATCTAACGTAGTTCATGAGTTGATGCCCCCCGACGTGAGATATCGCTCACCTCTCACACGAATTTAATGCTTGAGAAGCTGACGCATTCCGACAAGTGGGTCGCTTCGAAAGCCCTGTCGAAGAATTCGCCCCCATAGGAAATCACGCCCCGTCTATCATTTCTCCCGTGGTAGGAAGCCGCTGTTTCGCTGTATCCTCGCGCGCCGTTTGGTGCGTTGAGCACGAGCGGACGGCTTCATTGCCGCGGGATCGGCCGTTGACCGGACCGAGAGTTGCAATGGTGAACACGATCGTCAGTAAAAAGAATTCCCTACCGCAAAGAACTCCGATATCTGTCATCAAACTTGATAGATCATGAAACTAGATCCATGACATGCCCGAGTCAACAAAAACGATGAGCACGTCTCTTCTGCGGTGGAGTGTCGAGCAAAGGCTCGCGTTTATCGAGGAGCGCCTGTTCTGGCTCGGCGAGGTCAACCGAACCGATCTCGTGCGCCGCTTCGGCGTATCCATCGGACAGGCCTCGGTCGATATCGCCCGCTACCTCGCACACCAGCCGCAAGGCGTGCGCTATGACAAGCAGGCCAAGCGCTACGTCGCCGATCCGTCCTTCCGCCCGGCGTTGGGGCTGCCGGACGCTTCGCGTTTCTTAGGCGAGCTGCGGCTCGTCGATGCCGGATTGCTCGCGCCTGAGGACACGCTGGTCGGCGCAGTGCCGCCGTTCGATGCCACCCCGGTGCCCGAGCGCAGGATCGATCCGTTCGTGCTGCGCGCTGTGTTGACAGCGATGCGGAAGCGACTGGCCCTCGACGTCACTTATCAATCCATGAGTCGGCCGGAGCCGCTGCGGCGCCGGATCGAGCCCCATGCGCTCGCGCATGACGGCTTCCGCTGGCACGCGCGGGCGTTCGATCTCGAGACAGGAGAGTTCCGCGATTTCGTGCTCGGCCGCATGCGCCGCCCGCGCCTTGGCGAGCCGGCGCAGTCCCGCCCGACCGAGGACCGCGATTGGCAGGAATTCCTAGAGCTCGAGATTGCCCCGCACCCGGAGCTCACCGAGGCCCAGGCAAAGGCCATCGCCCTCGATTACGGGATCAGGAAAGGCACAGCGAAGCTGCGTGTCAGGCGCGCCTTGCTCTTCTATGCTCTGCGCCGGCTTGGATTGAATCTCCGCCCCGGCGCGCGACCGCCGCAGGAGCAGCATATCGTGCTCGTCAACCGGCAGGAGATTGAGGCGCTGGCGGTGCGCGCGGCGACGACGTGACGGTTCTTGGAAAGAATTTCCGCCCCGGTCAGAAGAAATTATGCCCGCGCGACGAAGATCTCGTTATGAAGGCGAAGGAAACGAATTGCTTCAGCTTCGAATGAGATAGGCAGCTTATTCAGGTGGTTCACGATGAAGCGGAAATTCACTGCAGGTACTTCAGTGGCGAATTTCGTTCGGCATTGATTGAAGGGCCAGGCAATGCGTCCAAAGCGACGCGAGCGAATGAATTTCGTCAAAACCAATGATTAACTGGATTTTTTATCCTCCCAGACGATGATCCTTTCGCCTTCAATCCACCATCCACCGGGTTTGGCAAGCTCGAATCGGGACCAACGGATCACCCAGCGCTGGTCAATACAGCGATACTCATCAGGCGGCAGATCGGGATGAATTGGAGCAAGTTCCCAAACCAACTTCTTGATCTGATCAGGTTGCAATGTCGATCTCAAGGGCACGAGCTTTTTCCCGCTCGCCTCGACGCTCTTTTTCAAATGCTCTATTTTTTGAGCAATATCCTCCGGAATTTTCTTGGGTCCATTGCGAACGCAGACTTGTTCGTATCTGATGTAAGCAGCCTGCAAGCTGACCGCCATCCGCTCCGCGACTTCTTCAGGCGACCTACACTTCAACACAAGCGCACGTGGCATAAGAAATGCTGCCGCGAAGACACGCGCCTGGCGTTCTTCAGAGCGATATGGCGCTACATTTGCAGAGTTAATGGCTCCCGCTTTGCGATATTTGGGAGTACCGACGTGATCGAGTGCGATGTGCCCAAGCTCGTGGGCCAAGGTCATTCTTGCGCGTGGTACCTGGCGCTTCGCATCCGCAAGGACGGAGGCTCGCACCTGAATTATTCGCTGTTGAACTAGGGCAACTGCCTCTGCATCCGGCAAATCAGCATCCGGCCGTTCTTCAATACGAAGTCCGGCAAACCGGCTTACCCGGCTTGCCAGACGCTCGATCAGCTGCATAATTTGCGGTGCCCACTCGTCTGCACTGTCCGATGTCAGACGACAATACAATGCCACACGTTCGATCTCTTCATCGGATCTTGGTGTCGTTGGCAGATCGTCGAATGACATAGCAGTCAGACCTACGCGTTAACTTCCTTTACGAACACCCACTCGTCCCACCGCAGGTGTCGCACTTCAAGCACGTGCCATTCCGCACGAGCGTGAAGTTTCCGCATTCCTGGCAGGCTTCGCCTTCGTAGCCGCGGATGCGGGCCTGAGCGGCGAGCTCGACGTCGGAGCGCGGCTTGAGCGCCAGAGATCCGACCGTTTCCAGGCGGTGCGATGTGACATCCCCTGCGTGATGATGGTGGACGGGTGCCGTCTCTGCAGATGCTACCGACGCGCGCGCTGCGCCCCCCTGCTCTTCTGCGGCACTGCCTCCATCGGCCCGCGGGACCAGACCAACAACCGTGCCCCGCACGAGGCCGCGGCTGACATACTTCGTCGCCGGGTTCACGACCGACTGGCCATGCTGCTCCAACTGCTGGTCCGACGAGCCCAGCGCGGTGGCACCGACGATTTCCGCCGGATCGACGTGAGCGAGGTCGTGACGGCCGAGATAGGAAACCGCCAGCTCACGGAAGATGTAGT
>QGVC01000407.1 GCA_003242645.1 Pseudomonadota bacterium | reverse complement strand
CGTTAGAACGGAAAGATGCTGCTATACGTAGACGAGGTCCTGCGCGAAATCGCGGCAACAGCCGAGTATGCGCGCATCGTTCGCCAGAAGTTTGAGCAGGGTCGTCCAGCTGAAGAGCTACTTCTTGACGCCAAGGCACTACATGCACGAGCTGTAAGCTTAGACGCGATGATGCCGGAGAATGCGGATACCGGAAATCTGCTCCGGCACACGCACTTCATGGTTTATTGGCTCGACCGTGACGACATAGGATCGTGTGCGCAGGATATAGTTGATATCGTTGACCATGATCTTCCCCATTGTAAGGCTGAGGTCGAAAAGTGGTCGCGCGAGCTCGTTTACGTCGACGCCGAGCTTCGCGACCAAGTTCTTCCGCTGCTGCGGACAAAACAATTCGACTCCGCTATCCGGAAGGCATTCGTGATCCTAAAAGCGCGGTTGTGCGCAAAATTTGGTCTCGATGAAGCTCAGGACGGGGTGCCTTTGATCAATCAGATCTTCGGCGCCAACTCGCAACACATGACGCACCTCGACCCCGGAGAGAAACAGGCATATCGAGACCTCTTTGCGGGGCTGTTCGGTCTTCTGCGCAATAAATTCGCGCACAACAACGTAGAACCTACCTTGTCGGAATTGGACACCGTTCTGTCGAGCATCAATCTCTGCTTAAGTGTGATCGGAGATTTCAGGCGTGAGCAAGAAGATCCGTTCTAACATTCAGATGCAGCGGACGTGGCAAAAGTGTCACGCCTTTTGCTTACGCAAAAGCCCTGCCACTTTTGCCACGCCGCTGATCTGAGCGTTAGCCCTCGTGATTGACGTCTATGGCTTCGTTTGCCGATAAGCTTTTCGCAGAGATCCAAAAGTCACCTGGCCTCAGCGACCGGGAACTGACGGATATCCTGTGTGGTGCCGACAAGCATCCTTCCCAGGTAAACCAAGAGGCACGGCTGCTCGAGGGCGCCAAGCGCATTGTGAGGCGTCCTCGAGTAGACGGCGTAATCGGCAACTACCCGGAAGGAGCCGTCGCGCAAGTTGCAGAGCCGGTCAAGCCGGAAATCGAACGAACACCGGAGCGGTTGTCGGAGGATGAGCTCAAGGAGTTCTTGGATACATGGCTCCAGTCTCATGGCTGGTCGACTCGCATCGCATGGCGCAAGTCGCGAGGGATCGACATCGAAGCGACGCAAGGCGGGAAGCGTTGGTTGATCGAAGTTAAGGGGCTGGGATCGCGTGATGCAATGCGCGTGAACTACTTTCTCGCCATCCTTGGGGAGACGCTACAACGAATGGCGGACCCTCACGCGAAGTACTCGATCGCGTTGCCAGATATCGCTCAGTACCGCGGTCTGTGGTCGAGGCTGCCCGAACTGGCCAAGACTCGCACAACGATTACCGCATTGTTTGTCTCATCAGAGGGGGTCGTGCGTGAGGGCTAACAAGTCGCTGCAGCGGACAGAGCAAACTGTCACGCGTTTTGCCTTCGCAAAGCGCGCGCCAGTTTGCTCTGCCGCTGAGCTCTGTCGTTATGCGTAGCGACCTTGACCATCGTCGCGAGGTAGTGATCGCGTTCCGTGAGGAGTGCGTGTGGGCAAGGTCCATTCGGACCCACTTCGCCACCCTTTACGAGTCGGGAGAGCGGCGACGTCAGCTTCTTGCCGAAGTCGCCAATACTTTCTTCGGAGACCTCAACGCGATTCTCATCGAGTACATTCTGCTGCAGCAGTGCAAGCTTACTGATCCATCGTCATCGGGAAAGCACAAAGAGAATCTGAGCACCAACTACATCCTGAGTCTTGACTGGCATCCTGAAACCGCTGCACGGCTTAAGGATGCTAATGCAACAATGATGAGATTCCGCACCAAGGTCGTCGATGCACGACGTAAGCTCGTGGCTCACTCCGATCTGAAGACGAGAATGAGCTTGGCTGCCTTGGGAGCCTTTACCGAAGAAGAGGAGGCGTCGTTCTGGACGGCATTGCAGCGCTTTGTCCATGAAGCTCACGGCGAGGCGGTCGGAGGACCGTTTGAGATCTGTGCGGCAATGCCCGATGGTGATGCCGGCAGCCTTATTCACTCCCTGATCGAGGCGGTCGACTATAGCGATCTCGCCGAGCAAGAGGATGGGTTCCTTGTTCGGCGCTATGACAAGAGGCGCTACGAGAAAGCATAACAACCGGATGGAGCGGACGCGGGAGAGATAAAGTGCCTGAAGTTCAACATCACCAGCGCGCCGCTCATCCGGGACGTTAGGGCGTAGCAGAGACGTGAGTGGCAATCTGACAAGGCGGCAGTTGGATCTGCTCGGGGCATTAGGTGAAGCGCAGGAATCCGTCCCGGCCGGTCAACCTGTGGACTTTCTAACGATAAGCACGTTTGAGGGCACCGACATCCTGCTGCCTACACAGAAGGAGATGCCTCTCAACAGGCAGGACCTCGACGAACTCATCGATCAAGGACTCGTTCGAGTGACAAAAATGCGTGATCACGGGGACGTGAACGGTCACGTCACGAATCTGGGATACGCGAGACTAGAGTCCAACGCCTCATCGGCATATCCCCATCAGGGAGAGCGCCAAGAACCGCTATTTGACTCTCCGACTGATGTGCCTACGGCCTTCATTTCCTATTCGCATTACTCCGACGAGCACAAAACGTGGGTGAGAGCAGGTTTGGCCGAGAGGCTCATGGCCGCAGGAATACGAGTCGTGCTTGATCAGTGGCACCTAAAGTACGGGGCCGATTTGACGTACTTCATGGAGAATGCTGCCCGGGCCGACTCGGTCTTGTTGGTCTGTACGCCAATGTTTGCTGCGAAAGCCAATGCAAGGAAGGGTGGCGTCGGCTACGAGTCAAGTATCGTGACCGCGGAGATGTTACAACGACATCCATCAGTTGAACCCAAATTCGTTCCGATCTGGCGCGCGGGTGAGCGCGAGGCGGCGACCCCGCACTATCTGCAGGCGATGCTGGCAGTAGATCTGCGGAACGAGAATCCTGATTACGAGAGGGAGTTTGTATCTCTCTTGAGACAGCTGCACAAAGTGCCCGAGCATGTGCCGCCAGCTCTTGGGCAGAGGCCAAAGTTTGAATGAAGAGCCCTAACAACCGCATGCAGCCGACGCGATATGGATAAAGTGCTATTACAGATGCGTGGGCAGCGCGCGGCTGATGCGGAGCGTTAGAG
>QGVC01000406.1 GCA_003242645.1 Pseudomonadota bacterium | reverse complement strand
CCCGCTGGCGCCGCCAGCGCGGTGGCGTCTGCCGCAGGCGCGTCGTCGTCGACCGCGTCGTCCTCCGTTGCCGCGGCGCCGTCTGGCGCCGGGTCGTCCACCGCAGTGTCGCCTTCCGCCGCCGGGCCCGCTACCGCCCCGGCGGCCGCGCCCGCGCCCGGCCCGCGCATCGTCGAGGCGACGTTCCCGGGGCGCGCCGGGCGCTGGGAGGTCCGCACCGGCACGTTCCGCCAGGGCGGACTCCCCCACACCCTCCTCGTGCTCACC
The DNA here is from genome assembly GCA_003242645.1 of Pseudomonadota bacterium. The sequence goes on along the minus strand of QGVC01000406.1, from coordinate 2,938 downwards.
GACCTCTCGCGGACGCTGCGGGAGGAGGAGCGGCAGGCGTGGCAGCGGCTGGTGCGGGTGCTGGGGCACGAGATCAACAACAGCCTTGCGCCGATCAAGTCGATCGCCGCATCGTTGACCGGTCTGCTGGCCCGCAACCCCCGGCCCGCCGACCTGGACGAGGACCTGACGAGGGGGCTCGACGTCATCGCCGCCCGCGCGGATGCGCTGAGCCGCTTCATGACCGGCTACGCGCGGCTCGCGCGCCTGCCTCCCCCCAGGCCCGTCCCGCTCTCCATCGATTCGCTGATCCGGCGCGTCGCCTCGCTCGAGACGCGCATGCCGATAGAGGTCGAAGGCGGCCCCGATCTCACGGTGCACGCCGACGCCGACCAGCTCGAGCAGCTCCTGATCAACCTCGTCAAGAACGCGGTCGACGCGGCCCAGGAGACGGGCGGTCGAGTCTGGATCCATTGGGACATCGGGCCCTCGGGCCAGCTCGAGATCTCCGTGGAAGACGAGGGCCCCGGCCTGCCCGACACGGGCAACCTGTTCGTGCCCTTCTTCACGACGAAGCCGACGGGCTCGGGGATCGGGCTGGTGCTGTCCCGGCAGATCGCGGAGGGGCACGGCGGGACGCTCGTGCTGGAGAACAGGCCGGAGGGGAAGGGGTGTCGGGCGGTGGTGAGGTTGCCGGTGGGCGTCGCCGCAGCGCCATGACATAACAACTGCAAGACCAGGTATGGGCGCAATTTGATGCGTCCTGGTTTACTGCGCCCAATAGAGCGGATGCTCGTAACGCATTAGCGAAAATGGGTGAAAATTACGCTTGGGAGATCATCAAAGACGGTGACAAACGAGAAGAGTTCGACAGGCTCTTTTCCGAGTTCGTTAGACTAGGAGGGTCAGTGTCAGGTGGCGCGCCGGACATACGGACCATTGGTGGGTGCACAGTGATTATTCTGGATAACGGCAACGACGCATTTGTCGAATATCTACGATCTCACGGTTGGGAGGCTCGGCGTGTCGGTCCAGATGCTGCCGGGACCGAACCTGATAACCGGGACTACTGAGCAAGAATCTGTACGGCCGAGACTCCGTCCAGCGGCTTCGCGTCGCCGACAGGGCGCTGCGTGGTTCGGCTGAGGGGAGCAACCGCGATATGTCATACGTGGCCTTCCAACGTCTTCCAAGCGTCGTACACAGCAGGCTCCTTTTTCTATTGCATTTTTCCGACTGGCATTCCGCAGTCAGCGCACTCGCTGCTAACTCCTTAGACCTAGTTACGCGTGGTCGTTATCGAAGGGACCCTGCCCTGTACTCAGTTGCTTGTTGTGCGCAAAGGCAAAATTTGAATCAGATCGTCTTTGGGGCGGAAGGTGGCAGGAAATAAAGCATATGGCCGTAGGCGCTAATCGCCAGCGCGGGGGGTGATGTACGAGGCTTCTTTTGCTCGGAAGGCACGCCTCGCCTCAGCTGCTGCCCGGGCTATGAGTTGACGGAGCAAGGCGATTCTAATGTAGATTGCACGCCGCACACAGCACAATTGGACGGTAAGCATGTTGTACGATTGCCTCCTTAGAGAAAACCCGACGTACAGCCCAGCAACAGCCATGGAGGGCGCTGTAGAGGATTATGAGAACGCATTCAAGGAGGTGTGGGGTATCGAAAAAGATGCACCTCCCGAAGGGATGACGCATGAGCAGTGGAAACGTTACGTGGAGATACGCCAGTTGGCAAAGAAACTTGCTGAAGGTGCGGCCACCCTTGTACGGCCCCGCCGGTTACCTGAGGACAGGCTAGCTCTTCTGGAATGGCTCCGCGAAGAAGCCGAGCGGCAGCAACTCCGGGTCGACGAGTTTCTCGCGAATTTCAAGGGTAGTATACCAGAGGATTTTTGGTGGGATCTCTATTGGGCATTGCAGCCAGGTCATCCCGACGACCCCCGAACACAACGTGCATTCTTCGACAATTGCATGGAACTCGAAGCGCTCCGCCTGTTCGCTAGCCCACCGGACCTTATGGCAGAGCGCATGTTGAAGCTATTGCGAGTGATGGTGCGCAATCCCGGAGAGTTTACTCGGGCCTACCTCGCACGGGTGGCTGAGTGCTATGTCAGGGGCATGCTTGTAGAGCTGGCGGTTATGGCACGCGCCGTAATCGACCTCGCTCTACAAGACGTATTGGAGGACGAGCGAATCAGAAAGTTGTTTGGCGACAAGGAGCGAAAAGAAGATATTCCCCTTGCCCGGCGCATCCAGGCAGCAGCGTCGCCCCAGATTGGGATTCTTGACCACCTTGCGCGAGATGCGGCTGATCGTTTGCGGGAAATCGGAAACGCCGCGGCTCATGGTGGCCCCCGGGCAGTTGAAAAGATCAGCAGTGCCTACGACGCGGACTCTATTTTAGAAGACATGGCTATGGTTCTACAGGCGATTGACAACGCGCATAAAGACAGGTGATTTGAGCAAGCAGGTTCTATGGGGCAATCCCTTGCGAGCGCGTTGCCAAGGACAGAAAAACTCGCTCCGATTTTACCCGGAAGAGGTTCGGCCGGAGATGATCAATTTTCACGAGCCGGGAACGCAGCAAATGTCTCACGTGTCAATGGCGGCGGAAGCCACCCACCATTGACAGGGGAGCAGTTCAGAAACAACTCGCTCACACGTAGCCTGGAATCTCCGCCATGCACCTGCGTCAACCCGGTCAGTTTCCCGACCCCTGCAAGCATCAACCACTTCAAGTTTGGCTGGCTGTTAAGGGCAAAGCGATATAGTTGCCATGTCGATTCCTTCAACTACCCCGAATCCTGCACGAGTGAGCTGAGCCGAAGATGCGAAACACCGTCTGGAGCCTTAGAATACGGGGGCTTCGACCAAGAAGTATCCCTCGCATTCGGAGGCACCCAGACGGTGCGCACGCATCATATTCGTTCCAGGCCGCATGTGCAAGGCGATCC
>QGVC01000405.1 GCA_003242645.1 Pseudomonadota bacterium | reverse complement strand
TACGCTATTCCGTACCAGGCTGTGGCGATGATCCTGCTGGGTCCCAGGACGAGCATCACCCACGACGTGCTGCGCCTTTGTGCACGACACAGCGTGCTCATTGCGCGTTCCGGCCCATGACGGACAGGATTCCGAACCGATGGCGGACACCATTCCGGCGGCATGGCGGACAGTGTTCCGTCCGGATCGCGGACACTTTGGCGGCCGCAGCGGAACGCTGTCCGCCATGATTTCGGAACGCTGTCCGCGATCGCCGGCACGAGACCGGTAGCACCCGCCGGCCGGCGGGGCGTCTCGACGCAAGCCTTTCTCACCGCCACGCTTCGCTCTTTTGCCGAGGAGCGAGACGGTGGCCCAACAGAGGCTTGCGATGCGAAAAATCAAAGACATACTCCGCTTACATCTGTTGGCCGGCGTGTCGAGCTGCCGGCGGATCGCCCGAGCGACCGGCTGCGGCAAGACGGCGGTCGCCGAGTGCCTGCAGCGAGCGAGCGCGGCGGGGCTGACGAGCTGGGACGTCGTAGAGAGCCTCGACGAGGACGAGCTCGAGCAGCGGCTGTACCCGGCGACGGCGAAGCCGGCACCCCGGCCGAAGTCCCGGCCGCTACCGGACTGGGTGTGGGTGCGCGAGGAGCTGGCGCGGCGCGATCACAAGGTCACGCTGATGCTGCTGTGGACGGAGTACAAGGCCGAGCACCCCGACGGCTATCAGTACTCGCAGTTCGCCGAGCTCTATCGTCGCTTCGAGAAGAAGCTCTCCGTCGTGCTGCGCCAGCATCACCGGCCTGGCGAGAAGACCTTCGTCGACTTCTGTGACGGGATCGCACTGACGGACCCGGTGACGGGCGAGCGCGTGCCGACGCAGCTGTTCGTCGCAGCGCTCGGCGCGAGCTCGTACACCTTCGCATGGGCGACGCTCTCGCAGTCGCTGCCGGAGTGGCTCGACTGTCACGTGCGGATGTACGACTTCTATCAAGGCGTCAGCGCTCTGACGGTCCCCGATAATCTTCTCGCCGGCGTCACGAAGCCCGATCGCTACGAGGCCGAAATCAACGCGTCCTACCGCGACCTCGCCGAGCATTACGGGACGTGCGTGATCCCGGCCCGCGTGCGCAAGCCGCGCGACAAAGGCAAGGTCGAAGCGGCGGTGTTGGTCGCGCAACGCTGGATCCTTGCCGTGCTCCGCCACCGCACGTTCTACTCGCTCGCCGAGCTCAACGCCGCGATCGCAGAGCTCCTCGTCAAGCTCAACGACCGCGAAATGCGCCACGTGAAGGAGTCGCGTCGCTCGCTCTACGAGCGGCTCGAGCGCCCGGCGCTCAAACCCCTGCCGGCGAGGCCGTACGAGTATGCCGACTGGAAGCAAGTGAAGGTCAACATCGACTATCACGTGAGCTTCGACGATCACTTCTACAGCGTCCCGTACACGCTGATTGGCGAGACGCTGTGGTGCCGTGCGACACGCGGGACGGTCGAGCTGCTGCACAAGAGCAAGCGCGTTGCGAGCCATGCGAGAAGCTTCACCAAGTACGCCTACAGCACGATCGCCGAACACCGCCCCGCCTCCCACCGGGCGCATCTCGAGTGGACGCCATCGCGGCTGATCAACTGGGCCGGGACGATCGGGCCGCACACTGCCGCCCTCGTCGAGTACGTGATCCGTTCAAAGCCCCATCCCGAGCAAGGTTACCGCTCCGCGCTCGGCATCTTGCGTCTTTCGAACAAGCACGGCAAGGAGCGCCTCGAGCGCGCGTGCGAGAAGGCGTTCCGAATCAACTCGCCGAGCTACAAGACCGTCAAGACGATGCTCCGGCAGCGGATGGAGTCGGCGCCGCTGCGTGGCGAGCCGGAAGCGTCCGGCAGCTCCGAGCATCTGGGCGCCGCGAACGTGCGCGGCCGTGGCTACTACCACTGACTTCGAACACCGAGCACAGGAGATGAAGCGATGAACAAGTAGTGGTGCACGAACAGACAAATCATTAGCCCTTCTATAGAACCATTGGAGAACGTTTACATGTTGCTTGAACAGACCTACGAGAAGCTCATCGAAATGAAGCTCTACGGGATGGCGGCCTCGATCAAGGAGCGCCTCGAGCGCGTCGATCATCAGAGCTTGAGCAAGGAGGAGTTCTTCGGATTTCTCGTCGACGACGAGTGGCTGTACCGCGAGAATCGCAAGTTGACCGCGCGACTGAAGGTCGCGAAGTTCAAAGAGCGCGAAGCAGCGATCGAGAATATCGACTACCGCACGCCGCGCGGGCTGCGTAAGACCCAGGTGCTCGACCTTGCGCAGAACCGCTGGATCACCGCGCATCAGTGCGTGCTGATCACCGGGCCGAGCGGCGCGGGTAAGAGCTATCTCGCGCAGGCTCTCGGGCTGAACGCGTGTCGCAACGGCTTCAGCGTCCAGTACGTCCGGCTGCCGACGTTGCTTGCCCAGTTCGTCCAGGCTCGGGCCCAGGGCACCTACGACCGGCTGCTGAAGCGCTTGTCCAAGCTCTCGCTGCTCGTCATCGATGATTTTGGCCTGGCCGCTCTCAGCGAGATCGAGCGCCAGGACCTACTCGAGGCCATCGAAGAGCGCTACGGGACCGGCGCCACGCTCGTCACGTCGCAGCTGCCGGTCGGCGACTGGCACGAGTACCTCGGCGGCGGCCGCATCGCCGATGCGATCCTCGACCGGCTGGTACACAACGCGCACCGCATCGAACTCTCGTCGAAGGAATCGATGCGAAAAGAGCGCGCCGCCTTGAAGCATGGCGGACAGTCTGATAAGTAGCTAACCCGCTTGCGTCGCTACGCTCCGACGGTGTCCGCCATCACCGGATCCACTGTCCGCCATGGCCGGAATGCGCAACTATAGTCTTCCACGTGGAACGCCTTAGCGAAGTTCTGATAGTTGTCTAGCTTCGCCGCACCCGTGGTTTCCATGTCCATCATCCGGAGCATGAACCGCTCGATCCCCTTGAGACGGGCCCAGGTGTCTGGCTGCAGGCCCTCGGGTACTAGCAGATTCGACGCGGTCTCGGCAGCCTGCTGGACGATTTCGTCCACCACCGTGACTTGGCCTCTCGCGCGCGGCCGCAACGCGAAGGTAGTGACATCCTCATCGCCGATGTGGGTATAGGCGGTCAAAACCTTGAGAGCTGCAGCATAGCCTGCCATCTGCAAGTCGGAGTCGTTGAAAACCGGGTCACCCGGCTGCGCTTTCA
>QGVC01000065.1 GCA_003242645.1 Pseudomonadota bacterium | reverse complement strand
ACTACATCTTCCGTGAGCTGGCGGTTTCCTATCTCGGCCGTCACGACCTCGCTCACGTCGATCCGGCGGAAATCGTCGGTGCCACCGCGCTGGGCTCGTCGGACCAGCAGTTGGAGCAGCATGGCCAATCAGCTGTGATCCCGGCGACGAAGTACGTCAGCCGCGGTCTGGTGCGTGGCACCGTCGTCGGATTTGCTCCGCGTAACGAACCGAGCGGCACATCGACTGACCTTCGGCAGGATGTCGGCCGCGCTGCCGCCGGCACGACGGCCGAAACGCCGATGGCGCAGACACATCACTCGCTGGAAATGAGCATGACGCACTCAACGTCAGGCTCTCTCGCTCTCAAGCCGCAATCCGAGTTCGAACTGGCCACCCAGGCCCGCCTCCGCGGCTACGAAGGCGAAGCCTGCCAGGAATGCGGGAATTTCACGCTCGTACGGAATGGCACGTGTTTGAAGTGCGATACCTGCGGCGGGACGAGCGGATGTTCGTGAGGTTTACGCCTAACCACCCAGAAAAGGCCATCCCGGCGCTCGTCGCCGGGATCCACCTTACCGCAGGCGAGACGGCAAATCGATCGAGAATTCGATCCCGGCAATAAATGCCGGGATGACTTTTTGAGTTTCGATCATAGTGCACTACGCCGTTAGAACCATGGATGTGGGAGCCTCATAACCAAACTCATTTTCAGCATGTCAGCGGCTTCGAAGGGTCCATCAATGAATCCGCAAAGGTGCTGAAGCGTCATTAAAAGGTGTTCGCCTGATACGGTGACCGCTGCCACATATCCTTCGGGACGTTTTTCCCAACCATGATCGCCATACGTCTTTCCAAAGCCGCGATGGTCGCCGCCATCGCTTTCTTGGCGAGTCTCGTCGCCTTCGGGAACATCACCGATTACTGGACCAACTTCGCATTCGTGCAGCACGTGCTGTCCATGGACACGGTGTTTCCTGAAACGACGATCCGCTATCGGGCGATCACCAGCCCTGTGCTCCACCATGCCGCCTATGTGCTCATCATCGCGGCCGAGGCCGCCACGGCGGTGCTTTGCTGGATCGGCGCCTATCGGCTGTTGCGGGCGATGAAAACGCCGGCAGCTGTCTTCAACTCATCAAAGTCGATTGCGATTGCCGGGCTGACCTTAGGTTTCCTGGTCTGGCAGGTCGGGTTCATGTCAATTGGCGGCGAGTGGTTCGGCATGTGGATGTCGGAGCAATGGAACGGCGTTCCTTCGGCCTTCCGCTTCCTCATGACCATTCTTGGCGTGCTGATCTACCTAGCAATGCCGGACAGCGAACTGATCTAAGAGCTGTTCGATCGTCAGGTCCGCGGCCGCCACAGGGCTCCGAGCCGCCACACGTCTCGGTTGCTACCACTTTCGCCCGAATCAGTATTCATTCAGAATGATTCGTCAGTTCGAGCGTCAGTCCCGTTCGTTGCGTCAGTGGCGTCACGCGTTGCCGTCGTCGCAAACTACACGAGACCGTGGACCAGGCCGGAAACAATACGAACACGATCGCTTACCTTCTCGCCGATCACCTCGATGCCATGCTGGCAGCGGGGGAGGATCTGCTGAAGGCGCATCGTGTTGTGCTCGCGGAGGTGCAGGACCGTCGGTCAACGGAGATCCGCGATCTGATCGAGGTGCGGCGGCGCTGGGTCGAGACGGTTCGCACGCTCGAAATGACGCTGACCCTGCGGTGCCTGCGGGCGCGCGAGCGCGCTGAGGAGCTGCGCCGGGCTGACTATCGGGTGGACGGGATCACGGGTCTCTTCATCGGCGGCACGGCGGCGTTGGCCGATGCTGCCGAGGAGCTGGGCGACTGGACGGAAACCGACTTTCACACTGGCGATGAAATTGCGGAATACCTGAGGAGCCGCGGGCTCATTCCGCCGGACAGCGCGGGCGTCGTATCATTGCATCAGCTGGTCGTCACGGCGAATTTCAGGGTTGCGCGGCGCATCGAACTGGGGCCGCTGCTCGACCTCACGGCCGCTTTCCTCGACGCGCTCGAGCTGTTTTACGACCTTTACGACGAGGAGGCTCTCGACGCGCGTGTCCGAAAGTCAGACGAGGAGGGCACGTCGCCAACGGGCCCATTTGTCTAGCCAGACGCGCGATTCGAGCCGAACAGAGCAACGACTCGTTCCCAAGTCTTGCAGATGGGGCTTTTTCGGGATTGAGGTTGAGCTGCTGCGCTCCAGCGATGTCCCCTATTTTCATCCGAGAAGTGAGACATGCAGTTCGAGACCCTGTTCCGTCCTGCCCGGGAAAACCCCGTATCGATCGCTCTAATCGGCGCGGGCGAGTTTGGGATGTCGCTCATCGCCCAGTCGCGGCGCATGCAGGGGCTTGTGGTGAAGGCCGTCGCGGACAAGGACCTCGACCGCGTCGCCTCCACGCTGGCTGGTATGGGCATCGCGGCTCGGCGTTGCGATAGCGCGGCCGCGGCCCAGTCGGCAGTTGCCGTGGGGGAGATGGCGCTGTGCGAAAGCGTCTCGGATCTTCTCACGCTGCCCATCGACATGATCGTCGAAGCGACCGGCGATGCGGAAGCAGGCGCGCGTTTCGCGCTGGCGGCAATCGAGGCGGGCCGCGGCGTCACCATGGTCACTAAAGAAGCCGAGTGCGTCGTCGGGCCGGTGCTGGCGGCGAAGGCACGGGCGGCAGGTGTGCCCTATACGCTTGTCGAGGGCGATCAGCCTGCGCTGCTCATCGGGCTCATAAGCTGGGCGCGCACGCTCGGGCTGCCCATCATCTGTGCCGGCAAGTCGAGCGAATACGATTACGTCTATGATCCCGCGACCCACGAGGTGACGTGGACCACGGAGCGTGTCACGGCGCCGGAAATCGGAAAAGTGTGGGCGCTGGGGCCTGATCGCGCGGCGACGATTGCGGCCCGTGCCAGGGCGCTCGCGGCGCTGCCTCAACGCACGGTGCCTGACTATTGCGAAATGGCGCTTGTCGCCAATGCAACCGGCCTCATACCGGATCGACCGGATTTCCATTCACCGCTGACCCGCGCAATCGAGTTGCCCGACCTCTACATTCCGAAGGCGGATGGCGGGTTGCTGGAAGGCGAGGGGCGCATCGACGTCTTCAACTGCCTGCGTCGTCCCGACGAGGCGAGCTTCGCTGGTGGCGTGTTCGTCGTGGTGGCCTGGGCGGATGCGCGGTCCGGCGCCCTGTTCCGCGGCAAAGGCATTCCGACGACGGCCGATGGTAAGTACGGCCTCGTCTACAACCCATCGCATTTGCTGGGTGTTGAGGCTCCGATTTCGATTCTTTCTGCCACCCGCTTGGGTCAGCCTATCTTGGATGAGCGCTACAAGCCGGTGGTGGACCTGACGGCGCGCGCCATGCGCGATCTGCCGGCTGGCCACAAGCTCGAAATCGTCGGCACGCGCCATGCCGTCCCCGATCTCGAACCCGTGCTGACGCCCGCCGCCGCTGTCAAAGGAAGCGCGCCGTTGCCCTATTACATGGCTGTTGGACGTACGCTCACGCGGCCTGTGGCGGCTGGTGCGTTCATCACCGCGGACGACGTCGATCGCCCAGCCGACTCGCTGCTCTGGAAGCTGCGCGCCGAGCAGGATGCGATGTTCGGGCTCAAGTGAGGTTTCAGGCTAGAGCATCCCCTTCGCCGAGAGTTTCGCTTTGAGCCCATCGACGGCTTCAGCGAGGAGATCGGGATCGGTGGAGCGGAGCACGAGCTGCGTGCTCGGCTTGTTGTCACGAAACACCGGATAGCTGCCCATCGAAATCGTGGGGTAGGCCTTCTGGTGCTCGGCGAAGATGTCTGCGACGGTCCCTTCCGGCACCTGGAGGTCGATCGCGACGGAATGCATTTTCTTGCCGGTGCGGAGCCGCGGCGTCACCGCATCGAGCATCACCTGCATGACGTTTGGGATGCCGGCGAGGGTGATAACATTGCCGAGCATGAAACCCGGCGCGACGGAGATCGAGTTTTCAATCAACTCGGCGCCCTCGGGGATACGGGCCATACGCAGGCGCGCGGGGGTCACCTCCATTCCGCGCTTTTCATAGTAGGGCAGGAGCAGCGCGAGCGCCCGCGGGTCGACATCAATCTTCACGCCGAACGCCTTGGCGATCGCGTCGGCAGTGATGTCGTCATGGGTGGGGCCGATTCCGCCTGTGGTGAACACGTAATCGTACCGGGAACGTAGAGCATTCACGGCGGCCACGATCTCGTCCTCGTCGTCGGGGACGATTCGTACCTCGCGCACCTGAATGCCGATCTTCGTGCAGTGCTCGGCGATGTAGCCGATGTTCTTATCCTTGGTACGCCCTGAGAGGATCTCGTCGCCGATGACAAGCACCGCAGCCGTGACGATGTCGTTGCCCTGCACCTGTGCCATCCCCATGTACCTCGTGCTGAGCCGCTTCGGCACCAGCTTATACCGGATCCGCTTGCAGCGCCGCATCCGGCAGCTTTAGTTTGCAGCCATGCGATTTCCTGCTCCCCTGGTCCGCGGGCGACTCGTCCAGCGGTACAAGAGATTCCTGGCTGACGTCACGCTGGATAGCGGCGAGACGGTCACCGCAACCTGCCCGAACACGGGTTCGATGATCGGTCTCACCGAGCCTGGCTCGGTGGTGTGGCTGTCCGAAAGCCACAGTCCGACCCGGAAGTATCGGCACACGTGGGAGATGGTCGAGGACGACCTCGGGCAGGGGCCGTACCTCGTGGGCATCAACACCTCCCGGCCGAACGCTTTGGTCGCTGAGGCCATCGCCGCCGGCATCATCGATGACCTCAGCGGCTACCCCCAGCTTCGCCGCGAAGTGAAGTACGGCCAGAACAGCCGCATCGATCTCCTCCTGGAGTGCGCCAGCAAGGGCCGCTGCTACGTCGAGGTCAAGAACGTGCACATGATGCGCCGCGCCGGTGTCGCCGAGTTCCCGGACAGCGTGACCCAACGAGGTGCCAAGCACTTGCTCGAGCTGGCCGAAATGGTGCGCGCGGGCCACCGGGCGGTGATGGTGTTCCTCATCCAGCGGGCGGACGCGCAGCGGCTCGACCTCGCCCGCGATATAGACCCCATATACGGCGAGGCGTTCGACATGGCCCGCGCTGCCGGGGTCGAGATGTTGGCCTATCGCTGCCGGCTCAGCCCCGAGGAGATCATGGTCGACTGCGCAGTGCCAATAGAGGGTCTGGAGGTGGAAAGGGCTCGGCCGGCCCGCCGTCGCGCACGATAGTTTGATCGGCCGGGGCTTCGAAGGCATGCCGGCAGGGGCGCAAATGGTGCTATGACTCAAACCGGTTAGATCGGCATTAGGGACCCAAGGAGCCCAAAAATGATGAGCCGTCGCCAATTCGGGATCTTCGGGGCGGCTGCCGCCCTGTTCGGCGGCTTCGCCGCGTCGCGCGGATTCTCGGCCGACAACTCCGACAAAGCTGCCAAGCAGTTCGAGATCACGCGCACCGAGGAGGAGTGGAGGAAGATCCTGACGCCCGAGCAGTATTACGTGCTGCGCGAGCACGGTACCGAGTACGCCTTCACGAGCCCGCTGAACAAGAACTATGCGCCGGGCACCTATCGCTGCGCCGGTTGCGATCTGCCGCTGTTTTCCTCGGAAACCAAATACGATAGCGGCACGGGCTGGCCGAGCTTCTGGAAACCCCTCGACAATGCGGTCGGCACCAGTGAGGACTACAGCCTGTTCATGATGAAACGCATCGAAGTGCATTGCCGCCGCTGCGGGGGACATCTCGGCCACGTCTTCGAGGATGGCCCGCCGCCGACAGGCTTGCGCTACTGCATCAATGGCGTGGCTCTGAAATTTGTGCCGGCGACTGAGCAAAGCCCGAGCTGAACGTGAAACTTTTTGGGAATTCGATTCGGCTCTTGACCGCGGCGATCGGCGCGATCGTCGTTTCTGTTGTCGCATTGGCGCAAACCGCTCCGCCGCAGCAGGAAGGTGAGCAGCGGCTGGAGGTCGCCACGTTCGGCAGCGGCTGCTTCTGGTGCACGGAGGCAGACTTCGACAAGGTCGAGGGCGTGGTTGAGACAATCTCAGGATACATGGGCGGCACCACGCCAAATCCGACCTACGAGCAAGTATCGTCTGGCACAACGGGTCACGCGGAGGTTCTGCAACTCAAGTACGATCCGGAACGGGTGACCTACGAGCAACTGCTCGAAGTCTACTGGCGGAATGTGGACCCGCTCGATTCGGGCGGCCAGTTCTGTGATCGCGGGAGCCAGTACAGGCCGGTCATCTTCTATCACAACGAGGAGCAGAAGCGGCTGGCTGAGGCCTCGAAGGCGGCGCTGGAGGCGAGCGGGCGCTTCAAACAGCCAATTGTTGTCGAGATTGCGCCAGCTTCGACGTTCACTCCCGCCGAGGATTACCATCAGGATTTCCACCTGCGGAATCCTCTCCGTTACATGGTCTATCGCATCGGCTGCGGCCGCGATGCGCGGCTGGAAGCGCTTTGGGGCAAGCCGAAGACCAACTGATCAATTCGGTTCGCTCCTAATCTGATCAGTTCAGCATTTGTCGTTAATCCGGGCACGAGGCTCGGAGCGATGGCGAGCTGCGCGCCTTCCCGCGCGAGGGAAGATCGCCGGGCAAGGCTCGGACAAGACTAGCCCATTAGGAAGAAGGGCGACCGAAAGCGCGCTGCGGAGGAGCCGCTGATGGAGCCCGTGCATCTCTTCGACCTCGTATCACGGCACAACAAGTGGCTGTCGGTCCGCCAAACGGCTGTGGCGGGCAATATCGCCAATGCCAATACGCCGGGCTTCAAGGCCATCGATGTCGAACCTTTCGAGACGGTCTTGAGCCGCATGCCGCTTGAGCTGGCCGTGACCCAGCCGGGCCACATGAGGGCGCCGGAGACCGGAATTCCAGTGGCGGACATACGGGACGAGGAGGCGTGGGACATCGTTCACTCCGGCAACACCGTCGTGCTCGAGCAGGAGCTGATGAAGGCCGGCGAGGTGAACCGCTCGTTCGCTCTCAACGCCGGCATTACGAGGGCCTTCCACCGCATGCTGCTGATGAGCGCCAAGGGCTAGCGGGAGGGGCCGGATGATCGATCCGCTGCAAGTTTCGCTGAAAATCGCCGCCTCTGGACTGGAAGTGCAGTCGAAGCGCATGCGCGTGGTGGCGGAGAACTTGGCGAATGCGCAGTCCACCGGCCGGACGCCTGGGGCCGATCCCTACACGCGAAAGACGATCAGCTTCGAGACAGAGGTGGACCGGGTCACTGGCGCTAATCTCGTGCGTGTGGAGAGCATCGAGCGCGACCGGGCGCCTTACCGAATTGAGCACGCTCCGGGCCATCCGGCCGCCGATGAGAATGGCTTCGTCAAGCTGCCGAACGTCAACATCCTCGTAGAAATGGCGGACATGCGCGAAGCCAACCGCTCTTACGAGGCCAACCTGCAGGTCATCAAACAGGCGCGCGAGATGATCGCGATGACAATTGATCTGCTGAGGAATCCGTCATGATTGATCCGCTTTCCCCGACGACAGGTTTCGGCAGCAGCCCCGGGGTGCTCCCTATGGCACCCTCCCACGGAGTCCGAAATGCCGCCCGGACCCCTGCTGCCGGCCCTGCCTCGGCCGATTTCGGTGCCGTCTTGGGCAGAATGATCACGGACACCGCTGACGTTCTGCGTACGGCCGAGGCCACTTCCATCATGGGTGTTAGAGGGCAGGCGTCTGTTCAGGAGGTCGTCGAATCCGTCCTCGCGGCGGAGCAAGCGTTGCAAGCGGCCATCGCCATTCGAGACAAAGTCGTTGCCGCGTATCTCGAGCTCAGCCGCATGGCAATTTAAGGAGGCGGATGGGCATGAGGGCGCTCGCTATTGCTGCCACGGGCATGACAGCGCAGCAACTCAATCTCGAGGTTATTGCCAATAATATCGCAAACATCAATACAACCGCTTTCAAGCGAGCAAGGGCGGAATTCACGGATTTGCTTTACCAGGCCGAACGCGCCGCGGGGGCGCCGAACAGGGGTGGCGAAAATCCAATTCCGGAAGGCGCTCAGATTGGCTTGGGTGTGCGCACGGCCGCCATCCGCAAGCTGCATATGCAGGGCTCGCTGACGAACACATCGAACAAATTGGACCTGGCCCTTAACGGCCGGGGTTGGTTCCAAGTCGCCAATGCCGATGGGGAGCTGTTTTATACGAGGGCAGGCGCGTTCAACAAAAGCGCCGATGGGCAGATTGTCACCATCGACGGCTATGTCGTCCAGCCCGCAATTACAATTCCAGAGGAGGCGACCGACATTATCGTCAACGAAAGCGGAGAAGTTTTCGTCCGTATCGAGAACGAGCCCGAATTGCAGCTTCTTGGTCAGCTGACTCTCGCTAATTTCGCCAATGAGGCGGGGCTCGAGCCAGTTGGCGGGAATCTCTATCGCGAGACCGAAGCTTCCGGAGCCCCTGTCGTCGGCGTGCCGGGTGAGGACGGCTTCGCTCGGATAGAGCAGGGATATCTCGAAAACTCGAATGTCGATCCAGTGAAAGAAATAACGGAGCTCATTTCGGCGCAGCGCGCCTATGAAATGAATTCCAAGGTGATTCAAGCCGCCGACGACATGTTCGCGACCATCACGAAAGGTATTCGGTGACGAGGAGGCGATCCCATGAAATCTGGCTGGATCGCATCGGGACCTCGCATCGCGGCGTTGGCGGTTTTCGCCCTAGTCACCGCCATCAACCCGGCCGCTGCAGCAACCCTTCAGCTACCGGTGCCAAAAATAACTTTGTATCCGGGAGAGCTGATCCGTTCCGATCATCTCACGGATCAGCGTTTCAATGCGCGTGCGCTCTCTCATAGTGCTGTTTACAAGAGCCGCGAGGACATCGTCGGCAAGGTCGCGAGGCGGACGCTGCTGCCGGGGCAGCCGATACCAGTCAATGCATTGCGAGATCCTTATCTCGTTGTGCAGGGACGTACGGTACAAATCGTTTACCGCGATGGCGCTTTGACCATTACTGGGTACGCGGTGGCGCTCGAATCTGGCAGCGAAGGCGATGTGATAAGGGTCCGAAACGTCGACAGCGGCGCTATCGTGAAGGGCGTCGTGGAATCTGACGGCACCATCAGGGTGGGGGGCTCGTGAAGCGCCTGATATTTGCGACAATCACATTTTGCCTCCTCTGGGCGCCAGCGGAAGCAATGAGCCGGATCAAGGATATCGTTTCCGTTCAGGGCGTCCGCTCTAATCAGCTTGTTGGTTATGGCCTGGTCATTGGGTTGAACGGCACGGGCGACAGCCTGCGTAATTCACCGTTCACCGAGCAATCACTTCAGGCGATGCTCGACCGCATGGGGGTCAACATTCGCAGCACTCGCGCGCGGACGCGGAACGTGGCGGCGGTCATGGTTACTGCGGAGTTGCCGCCCTTTGCCGGCAAGGGATCGCGGATCGATGTTACGGTTTCCTCCCTCGGGGACGCGACCTCTCTTGCCGGTGGCTCGCTCGTTCTGACGCCTTTGCGCGGCCCCGATGATCAAATCTACGCTGTTGCCCAAGGTCCGATCGCAGTCACCGGATTCGCGGCAGCAGGCAGGGCCGAGACACTGACACAGGGCGTGCCAACGGTGGGACGCATTCCTAATGGAGCGCTGGTGGAGCGTGAAGCCCCCGGGCACTTCGTCGAGTCGGGGTTGATTGTGCTGGAGCTGCACAGCCCGGATTTCAATACGGCGGTGCGCATTGCCGATACGATCAACAATTATACCCGCCAGAAATACGGCCTGCGGACGGCACGCGAGGAGGATTTGCGCACAGTGAAGCTCATGAAGCCGCACAACGTCAGCGCGGCACGATTTATTGCCGAAATCGGTGAGCTGCTGACTGAAACTGACGCCCCAGCCCGCGTCGTTATCGACGAGCGCACTGGCACGATCGTGATTGGACGCGATGTCCAGATTTCAACCGTCGCCGTGGCCCACGGAAATTTAACCGTGCGGGTGAGCGAAACCGAACGAGTCTCGCAGCCGCTTCCATTTTCGGAAGGCAGGACCGTCGTCACTCCTGAGAGCATGGTGACAGCCGAACAGGAAGGCGGCCACATGGCCATTGTCGGCGGCACCAATTTGCAGGCGCTCGTAAGTGGGCTGAACAAGATTGGCGCGAAGCCGGCTGGCATCATTGCAATTTTGCAAGCCATCAAGACTGCCGGTGCCCTGCAGGCCGAGCTTGTGGTGCAGTAATGAAAGTCGTGCGCATGGGCATGCACCGCGTTTTTTTACTCGCCTTGGCTTTGTGGGCTCTGATTGGACCAGCGCGCGCGCAACAAGGCTGGCAACCGGTGATTACGCAGGCCAGTGCTGCTCCTGCCGAGCAACCTCGCTCGGGTCTCGAAGGCGGCTGGTTTCCGGTTGTGATCAATCCTATGAGGAAAGCGGGAAGGACCGGAGTGATTCCTCCCATTCCAACAAGGAAAGTGGTCACCGGCAGCACAACCACGGGAACAGCTAGCCAGCAGACTATCAGAGAATCGGCTGACGGGCAGTCTTCCAGGTCTGAGATACAGCGGTCGGAGATTAGCGCAAATCCGAAACCCGAAGCGCCACAGAAGGAGGCGCCTCCGAAAGGTAGTCTGGCAGAGAGCTATTGCGCTAATATTGCCGATGCGGCGGCCGATGCGCGTTTTGCTTGGCAGCTCCGCCAATTGAGAGAATTGGACGCCGAGCTGCAGCGCCGGATCGAAATCCTGGAAAAACGAACGGCCGAATATCGGGAGTGGCTGGCGCGCCGCGATGCCTTTGTTGAAAAGGCGCAGGAATCGCTCGTGCGCATTTTCTCCCGCATGCGGCCGGACGCGGCGGCCTCTCAGCTCGCGGCTATGGATGAAGAAACCGCAGCGGCTGTTCTTACGAAGCTCGAACCGCGTAATGCCAGCGCAATCCTTAACGAAATGCCACCGGGTCCGGCTGCGCGTCTCACGATGACCATCGCCGGTGCGGCAAGGGTTCCATCCGAGGAAGAGCCTGCGCCCGCCGCGGGCGGGGGCAGGTCATGAAGTTGTTCCGGCTGGTTTTGCTGGGAATGGTGGCACTCGCCGGTTGCTCTGTCGATCACGAAGACATCGGCCGGGAGCCGCATCTGACCCCCGTAGGGACCGGATTGCGGCCAAATATGGTTCCGGTGCTCGACGAGCCACCACCTCTGCCGCGTTACCGCCGCGATAACTCACTGTGGGAGGACAGGAGCGCAGATTTGTTTCGTGACCCGCGGGCCAGAAACATCGGTGATGTGCTTACGGTAAAGATTGCCATTAAAGATGAAGCAAAACTGGACAACAAATCCAATCGCACACGCGATTCCGATCGATCCCTTGGTCTGCTGGCTAGCTTTGGCGCCGGGAGAGGCGGTGGACCGTCCAAGTGGGAGGGTGAGCTCGATGCCGAAATGAGCTCAAAGACAAAAACTCGCGGCGAGGGAGCAATCAGGCGATCCGAAACGATTCAGCTGCGCGTGGCGGCAGTGGTTTCTGCGGTGCTGCCAAACGGCAACCTCGTGATCAGCGGCAGCCAGGAAGTGCGGGTCAATTACGAGGTGCGCGTGTTAACGGTGGCCGGCGTCGTGCGCCCTCGCGACATCGAGCCGGACAATACGATTTCATATGACAAGATCGCCGAAGCTCGCATCTCTTATGGTGGTCGAGGCAGGATCATGGAGGTGCAGCAGCCAGGCTGGGGCCATCAGCTGCTCGATATCGTCCTGCCATTCTAAGCCGGGGGGACGCGATCGAAATGGCAACTTCGGTGCGGCAGCCTGGTCGGCCATCTGGTGATTACCCGCGGGGGCTATCGCGACTCCATACAACTCTTGTTCTTCTTATGCTGACGCTCGCTGCCGCGGCTGCCGGTGGCATTTTCGGTCTGCAGGTTCACGCGCTCGTGGAAAAATCTCTTAAGCAGCCGGACCAAACTGCCGAATTTCCTATTGAAAGCTTAAAATCAGTCTTTCTTGATACAGCTGAAATCCGCAGCGTGCCGCCAGTGATCACCGATCTTGCCGGATCGAAGCGGGTTTGGGTGCGGCTCGAGTCCTCCATAGTGCTCGCCGGGGAACCGTCGACCGGAGACGATCTACTGGCCGCAAAGATCGGAGAAGATCTGCTCGCTTTTCTTCGGACCATCTCTCCCGAGGATATTGAGGGTCCTACCGGGTTCGAGCACTTACGAGAGGATCTAATCGAAAGAGCTCGGGTGCGCAGCAATGGGCGTGTACGCGACCTCGTGATCCATAGCTTTATTGTCGAATGATCAGAATTCTTGCTGCCGCCTTATTTCTATTGCTCGGGTCGGAGCAAGCCGCGGCCCAGATACCCCGACTTGAAGAGCTGGTCCCGCCCGGTGAGGGTACGGCCACGGGACGAATACTGCAGCTCCTGGCCGTTATTACAGTGCTGTCGGTTGCACCGGGGCTGCTCATCATGGTCACGTGCTTCACCCGGTTCGTGATCGCGCTGTCTTTCCTGCGTACTGGGCTCGGCCTCCAAACAACGCCGGCCAACCTGATCCTGGTCAGCCTGGCGCTGTTCATGACCTTCTACGTCATGGGGCCGACGTTCGATCAGGCATGGCACGACGGTCTGAAACCGCTCGTTGAGAATCGGATCAACGAGGAGGAGGCTTATAGACGGATCACTGCGCCGTTCCGGGCGTTTATGCGCGCGAATGTGCGAGAGAAGGATCTGAGGCTTTTCGAGGAGCTTGCAGGAAAGGAGCCCGGGGGGGCCGATGAGGAGATCGAGCTGCGAATTCTCATTCCGGCATTCATGATATCAGAGTTAAGGCGTGCCTTCGAGATCGGCTTTCTCATTGTGCTGCCGTTTCTTGTGATCGACATGATCGTTGCGACGCTCACGATGTCGATGGGCATGATGATGCTGCCGCCGACGGTCATCTCTCTCCCGTTCAAGATTCTTTTTTTCATCCTGATTGACGGCTGGAACCTGCTCATCGGTGGGCTGTTACGCTCGTTCTCTTAGATCCTGCGCGAGCGCGTTAAGCCCGAAGCAAGATCTGCGTGGCATTCTTTCACGTGATGGCAGGTTGAGTTGCGATTGTAAAGCTCGCCTCAAAGGCATGATGCCGCCCTGCCATACCGGCCGATCCGGTATGTCCCTGAAAAGAATGTGATCCAAGTTCAACCAGAAGGGACATTTCCAGATGAGCAGCCTTCTTACCAACACCGCGGCGATGACGGCTCTGCAAACACTTGCGCGAGCCAACAAAAACCTTGCGGTGACGCAGAACCGTATTTCGACTGGCTATCGCGTAGCGACAGCTTCGGATAACGCTGCTTATTGGTCGATCGCGACCACGATGCGGTCGGACAACAAGGCGCTTTCGACGGTTCAGGATGCTCTCGGGCTTGGCGCTGCCCAGGTCGACATTGCCTACACGGCAATGGAGAACGCCAAGGATATCCTCGATGAAATCAAGGCCAAGCTGGTGGCAGCGAAACAGCCC
>QGVC01000064.1 GCA_003242645.1 Pseudomonadota bacterium | reverse complement strand
GGGTACGGAACGGTGCTCGGCGTGCTCGCGACTCCGTACTTGCTCGTAAACGCGCTGGCACCGGCCATCCTGGCTATCGTCGTCGACTTGTGGGGTTACACCATCGCTGAGGCGGTTGCGCTCGCGGCAGGCTTGCTATCGGCAGCCTCTATGGAGTTCATGGCCATCTGGTATCGTCGACGGCCGAAGGCTGGTGCTGCTCAAATCCCAGGGTAAGAGAAAGTCTTCCATAGACGGGGTAGTCCTACCGGATCTGCGAGCGCGGCGTCCCAACGTCACCAATCTACCCGGTGGCCCTTGCCCAATGTCGAACGTTTTGGCACACGCTGTCGGCGAGCACGGCACCTGCAGTGAACGAGCGAGATCATGAGCCGCAAATCCACCACAGAGACAACTCACGACGAGTCGAAGAAGAAGCAGCTGCTTCACCTCGTGTTTGGAGGCGAGTTGGTCTCGCTCGATAGCGTCGAGTTTCGAAACCTCGACGAGCTCGACATAGTTGGCATTTTCCCGAACTATGCCGAGGCCTACAAAGCCTGGAAGGCAGCAGCGCAAAGGACGGTCGATAACGCGCACATGCGCTACTTCATCGTCCACCTGCATCGCCTGCTCGATCCGGATCCCTCTCCGGTTCCCGGATCAAAGCAGCCGGATTGATTGGCACATCGCTATTCCCGGCGAAGCACGTCGTTGACAAGCCTGTTCGCCCAGCTGCTTGCCCGAAACGAGCGCCTCAGCTCGATCGGATCATAGACGTGCTCCACCCAGTCGAAGAACGGCATCGGCCGCTCGGCCGTGTCCTGCAGATAGCGCTCGAAGAAATAGTCCAGAATGCCGGTGTCAGCGTGGCGGAAGTGACCGAATCGCCATGACAGCTCCTTCTTGGCGATCTCGATGGGTACCCCCTCGCGCAAGTGGCGGTAAAGGACGCTCATTAATCCGGCCCGATCTGCGCCCGACTTGCAGTGCATCAGCATCGGATATTCGATCCGCTCGAACAGCTCGCGAGCGCCTCTGAGCTCGTCGTGGCTTGGCGCGGCGCGGGATCGAACCTTGTAGTTGACGAGGGTGATGCCGTACCGCCGGCAGGCGTCTTCCTCTAGCCAGTAGCTGCTACAATCCGACTCACCCCGAAGATTGACGATAGTGCGAATACCCTCTCGGGCCATCGCCTTGATGTGATGTGGTGCGGGCTGTGCGGATCGCCATGCATTTTCGCCCACGCGATGCCGGTTGATGTAGAAAAGGCGGAAGATGCCGTGATCGAGGAAGAGCATGTCGAGGTAAGTCGCGACAGGACCGAAGGTGGCCTTCACCCAGTCGGGACTGTGCTCGACGAGCGCATTTCGACATCCGTTGACAAAGCGGTTGAATTGACGCCGGGCGCGTTTTCCTAGGCCTCCCTTTGCCATTCGTGTGCTTTGCTGAACTCTTCCTGTTGGTGGCAATCGATCAGGGCCTCCGTCCGGGACGCAATCGCTCAGATTCGCAATTGCAATGGGTGCTTATCCGCTATAGAGACGCCAATCAAGGGGACGGGATGCGCTGACCGATTCCCAAGTCTGCCAAAAGGCACGCCAGAGGGTGGCTCGATTTCCAATCGACAAGGCTCGGCTCAATCGCTTCGCTGGCCGTTTCCTCGCGCGGTACGTCGACTTCGTCTACCGTACCTCGCGCGTCGTCAGTGAACCCGCCGACCTGTGTGCCTATGTGCGTGCACACAGCCCCTTCATCCTGGCGATGTGGCACGGACAATTCCTCATGCTGCCGCGGGTGGAACGCGGTGGGGTGAGGGTGCACAGCATGGTTGCCCGCCACGGCGACGCGGAGCTGATCGGGCAAGTTCTCGAGCACTTTGGGATGGACATGATACGGGGCGCTGGCGCCGGGACGCGGCGACGCAACCGCGGCGGAGCCTATGCGCTTCGAGCGGCGTTGCGCGCTCTGGCAAACGGCGACTGCGTCGCTATGACCGCAGATGTGCCTCCGGGGCCAGCTCGGGTCGCGGGGCTAGGCATCGTGACACTTGCGCGCCTGTCCGGCTGCCCGATCATACCCGCAGCGGCAGCCACCACCCGCTACAAGGCGTTCGACACCTGGAGTCGGATGACGCTCAACCTGCCTTTCGGCACGCTCGCCGTCGTGCTGGGCGAGCCGATCCATGTCGACCGGGACGATGATGAGGAAAGGCTGGAAAAGGCGCGGCTCAAGGTTCAGGACGCACTCAACACCGTGACTGCCCGAGCATATGACTTAGCCGGTGCCGATCCGACCCGCGCCACCCCGCCGCCGGTCGGAAGAGACGCTCCACCCATTCCCCCTGGTGTGTTGTACAAGTCCTACAGAGTTCTGACAGGGCTTGCGCAGCCAGCCGCTTCCCTCTGGCTCGACGCGCGGACACGACGGGGAAAAGAGGATCGGGCACGTCGCAGCGAGCGTTTCGGGCAAGCCAGCATCGCCCGCCCTGATGGCTGCCTGGTCTGGGTCCACGCGGCGAGCGTGGGCGAGACGAACGCCATCCTCCCGCTCTTGGCAGCCCTCAGGGCGAGGCGGCCGGACGTACGCTTTCTGCTGACGACTGGCACCTTGACCTCGGCGGCTATAGCGTCGACCCGCCTCGGGCCGAACGACATCCACCAGTATGTTCCGCTCGACCTCCCGAAGGCCGTGCAGGGATTCCTCGATCATTGGCGCCCGCAGCTCGCCATCTTCACAGAGTCGGAGATCTGGCCGAACCTGATCATGGAAACGTCAGCCCGCTCGATCCCCATGGCGCTTGTGAATGCCCGCATGTCGAGCCGGTCCTATGCACGTTGGCGGCGGTGGAGCGGGCTCGCGAAACCGATGTTCAGTCGCTTCGACATTGTGCTCGCCCAAAACGAGAAGCTGGCGCGCCAATTCGGAAACCTGGGCGCGCGCAACGTTTTCGCTGCCGGCAACCTCAAGATCGATGCGCCGGCTCCGGCGGCCAACCCGGTGGAGGTCCGCCGCTTGCGCGAAGCACTCGGCGAGCGGCCCTGCCTAGTCGCCGCGAGCACGCACGAAGGGGAGGAGGAGATCATCGGTCTGGCACACAAGGTGCTTTGCCAGAAAGTGGCGAGCTTGTGCACGATTTTGGTGCCTCGCCATCCCGACCGCGGCGGCCGTATTGCCGAGGTGCTGCGGGAGCAGGGCCTGGAGGTCTCACGGCGTTCGCTGGGGGCCGTACCTGAGCAACATACGGACGTCTACATCGCCGATACGTTGGGAGAGCTCGGCACGTTCTACAGCCTCGCACCTCTGGCTTTCATTGGCGGATCGTTGGTTCCCCGAGGCGGACAAAATCCCGTGGAGGCTATTCGGCACGGGGCAGTAGTGCTCACCGGGCCTTACTGGGCCAATTTTGTCGACGCCTACCGTGCTCTGTTCCGCCGCCGGGCAGCTTTACAGGTCCACTCGGCAGAGAGTTTGGCTCGCGCCGTGGGATCACTCATAAACGATGAAGTCGAGCTGGCGCGGATGCGGGCGAGCGCTCAAGCAGCATTGGAAGAACTATCGGGTGCATTGGACCGCACGGTGGAGGCGCTACTGCCGTTGCTGCCCGACAAAGAAGGCCTGAGGCGTGCGTCTTAACGAGCCCTCCTGGTGGTACCGGCCGGATGAGCCAGGCGCGATCGTGCGGCTGCTACGCCCCGTCGGTGCACTTTACGGTTGGGCAGTGGAGTGCCGCTTTCAGCGGGCGAAGCCGTACCGCTCCTCACTTCCCGTTATCTGTATCGGCAACTTGACACTCGGCGGCACGGGCAAGACGCCGATGGCGATGGCGCTCGCGCGCATGCTCCTGCAACAAGGAGAGCGCCCGGTTTTCCTGACCCGGGGTTACGGCGGACGCGCCGAAGGGCCGTGCTGGGTGGATATCCAGTCCAGCACAGCGGAGGAGGTTGGCGACGAGGCGCTTCTTCTCGCAAGGGTCGCGCCAACGATGGTCTCTCGGGATAGGGCGGCAGGCGCCCGGGCCATAGAAGCTTCTGGCACCGCGTCCGTGATCATCATGGACGACGGGCTGCAGAACCCGTCCATCCACAAGGATCTCACCCTTGCTCTCGTGGACGCCCGCCGCGGGATCGGGAACGGCGCGGTATTTCCGGCTGGGCCGCTGCGGGCGCGGCTGTCGTTTCAGCTCGAGCATGTCGATGCCATCGTGGTGAATGGGCCGCCGGAGGTTGAAGCTCCAGGGTGGCTTGCAGGCGTGTTTCGCGGGCCGGTGCTCAATGCGAGACCCGAGCCGGTGGGCGATATTGATTGGATCAAGGGCACCCGCCTCGTTGGCTACGCCGGCATTGGTCATCCGGAGCGCTTCTTCGGATTGCTGGAGGCACTAGGAGGAAAGGTCGTGGCCCGCGTTCCACTGCCGGACCATCATCGATTCACCGAGAAAGACGCGGAGCACATTCTTGCTCTGGCCGCCTCGCACGACGCCATCGCTGCTACGACAGCAAAAGACTTTGTGCGCCTTTCCTCTGGGTCTGGAGCCATCCCCGAGCTGCGTGCGAGAAGCAGGATACTCGATATCCAACTGGTCCTGGATCCGGCGAGCGTTGAGCAACTAGAGGCTCTGCTTCGCCCCATCATTGGCCGGGGACACGCAGAGCGCTAAACGGCTTGCGGCAAGGCTCGGCGCGGCGGTTCTCTCGCTTTGCCCTCGCTGCGGTCTTGGCTATAAGGCGCGCAACGTGAACTTGAGGCCGCCCGAGGGGCACCCTGTCCGTCATGGCAAGACCGCAGAAAGAGAAACGGCCCGAGGCTCAGCTGCCGAAGGGCTTCCGCGATATTGAGGCTGGCGAGATCCGCGCCATGGCGGACATGCTCGCCCGCATCCGCGGGGTCTACGAGATCTACGGTTTCGAGCCGCTGGAGACGCCCGCCATCGAGTACACCGACGCGCTCGGCAAGTTCCTGCCTGACCAGGACCGGCCGAATGAAGGCGTGTTCTCGTTCACCGACGAGGATGGCCGGTGGCTGTCGCTCCGCTACGACTTGACGGCTCCGTTGGCCCGTTATGTGGCGGCCAACTACGATCGCCTGCCGAAGCCGTTCCGCCGGTACGCCGTTGGACCTGTGTGGCGAAACGAGAAGCCGGGTCCCGGCCGCTTTCGCCAGTTCATGCAGTTCGATGCCGATACGGTGGGCACGGATAACATCGCCGCCGACGCTGAGATCTGCATGCTGGCCGCCGATACCATGGAGGCGCTCGGCTTCCAGCGCGGCGACTACGTCATCAAGGTGAACAGCCGCAAGGTGCTGGACGGCGTGCTCGAGATCATTGGCCTTGGGGGGCCAGAGCATGCAGCAACGCGGCTGACGGTCCTGCGAGCGGTCGACAAGCTGGACCGGCTCGGCATCGAGGGCGTCCGGCTCCTGCTTGGCCCGGGCCGCAGAGACGAAAGCGGCGATTTCACGAAAGGCGCCGGGCTATCGGAAGAGCAGATTGAGCTGGTCGTCTCCTACTTGACGGCCCAGGGCAGCGACGGCGGTGAGAAGCTGGCCCGAGTCGGAGAGCTTGTCGGCAAGTCTGCCGCCGGCGAGGCGGGCGTTGCCGACCTAATGCAGCTCCTCAAGCTCTGCGATGCCGCCGGCTATTCGCAGGAGCGCATAGCCTTCGATCCATCGGTCGTCCGCGGCCTTGAATATTACACTGGGCCGGTCTTCGAGGCGGAGCTGACGTTCCAAGTGCGGAACGAGGAGGGCCAAGTCGTCCGCTTCGGTTCTGTTGGCGGCGGTGGGCGCTACGATGATCTGGTCGCCCGCTTCACGGGCCAGCGCGTGCCCGCGACAGGCTTTTCCATCGGCGTTTCCCGTTTGCAGGCAGCGATTACTGCGCGCGGGCAGGTCGCAACCAAGGAGGGGCGAGGGCCAGTTGTCGTGCTCGTCATGGATCGCGACGAGCTGCCCCGTTATCAGCGATTCGTGCAGCGGCTCAGAGCCGCGAGAATTCCAGCCGAATTGTACCTGGGCACGGCGGGCATGAAGGCGCAGATGAAGTACGCCGACCGGCGCGGCAGTCCATGCGTCGTCATCCAAGGGGGTGACGAGCGCGCCAAGGGAGAGGTACAGATCAAAGACCTCATCGAGGGAGCCCGTCTGGCAGCCACGATCACCGATGCGAAGGAGTGGCGTGAGGCGCGCCCGGCGCAGTTTTCCGTGCCGGAGGCCGAGCTCGTCAGCGCCGTACAATCGGTGCTCGCCCGGCACGGGCTGAGCTGAGTACCACGGATGGCTGCAGAAACCGCACGCAAATTCGAGGAGCTGGAGGCTCAGGCACAACGCCTGATGGCCGTCTTCATCAAGGCGGGCTACGAGGCCGTTGCTCCTGCGATCATTCAGCCTGCGGATGTTTTCCTTGACGTCATCGGCGAGAGTCTGCGTGCGCGCACGTACGTCTTCACCGATCCGGACGGCAGCGAGCTCTGTTTGCGGCCTGATCTCACGGTCCCCACATGCCGGCTGCATTTGGAGCGGCATCCGGAGGCCAATGTCCAGGCGCGCTACTGCTACAACGGGCCGGCTTTTCGCTACCAGCCAGCGGGCGCCAGCGCCGCGCATCCGCGCGAGTTCCGGCAGGCCGGCATCGAATGCTTCGGTGAGACCCGGCGCGAGGAGGCTGAGGTCGAGGTTTTGAGCCTCATTCTGCAGGCCGTCCGAGCGGCGGGACTCGAGAGCTTCGGGCTCCGCATCGGCGACTTGGGGCTCTTCCATGCGCTGCTGGATGCCATCGAGATGCCTGAGAGATGGCGCGGCAGGTTGCGGCATCAGTTTTGGCGGCCTGACGCCTTTCGCGAGGAGCTGACACGGCTGATGCGCAATCCGGCAGACGCGATCAGCGATCTGCCTGCTGGTCTCATGTCAAAGCTTGATCCCACCGATCCAGACAAGTCGGAAACTGCAGTTGCTGAGTTCCTCGAAGAGCAGGGGATTGAGCTCATTGGGGCACGGAGTGTTCGGGAAATAACCGAGGGGCTTTTGTCAGCCGCAGCAGACGCAGCTGCTGAGCCGTTGTCTCCGGATGCCGCTGCGATCATCGAAGGCTATCTGGCCATCACCGCTCCAGCTCAGTCAGCCGCTGACCAGTTGAACGCTCTTATGAAAGAGCGGCGAGTCGACATCGAGCCGGCGCTTGAGAAATTCAGAAAGCGGCTTCAGCTCCTGATCGACAGCGGCATTGATCCAGCTCTCATCGAGTTTTCTGCAGAGTTCGGACGTAATCTCGAGTACTACACGGGCTTCGTCTTCGAGATCGTCGTGCCGAAGCTCGGAAAAGGAAGCCCTATCGCGGGTGGTGGTCGCTATGACGGGCTGCTCAAGGCCGTAGGCGCCCCCGAGCAGGTGCCGGCCGTCGGCTCTGCCATACACACCGAGCGTCTGCTCTCGGTCGTCAACGGGGGCGAGGCATGACGGACAATCTCATTTTCGCCGTCCCCTCCAAGGGCCGACTGATGGAGCAGGCGGCCGAAGCGCTCGGTAACGCAGGGCTCAAGCTGCGAAAGACGAACAGCAACCGCGGATACCGCGGCGAGATCGAAGGGCTGGAGGGCGTTGAGGTAGCGTTCGTTTCCGCGTCGGAAATCGCGCATTATTTGAAGTCCGGGCATGTGCACCTCGGCATCACGGGTGAGGATTTGATCCGCGAGCACATCATCGTCGCCGATGAGCGCGTGGAGCTGCTGTTGCCGCTAGGTTTCGGCCGGGCGGACGTCGTGGTTGCGGTGCCCGCATGCTGGATCGACATCCGGAAGATGGCGCACTTGCAAGCGATGGCCGCGGTCTTCCGCAGGACTCATGAACGCCGGCTGCGCGTGGCCACCAAGTACACCAATCTGACACGGCGATTTTTTCAGGCGAAGGGGGTCACTGACTACCGCATCGTCGAGAGTCTCGGGGCCACGGAAGGCACGCCCGCATCCGGTGCGGCCGATCTGATCGTCGATATCACGACAACGGGCGCGACCCTGAAGGCCAACGGGCTCAAGGTCTTGGACGATGGGCTTATCCTGCGCTCCGAGGCGCACCTTATCGCCTCGCGCCGCGCGCAGTGGTCCCAAACGGCTATTGCTGCGCGAGATCGGATTTTGGCGGCGTTGAGGGGGTGATCGGATCGCAAATTCCCTCCCGCGGTCCCAATGCCCGCTTCGACCTTCCCTAGTCATTGAATACCGGCGTTATCCAGGCCACCGCGTGTTGCGGGCCGGGCGCAAATCCGGGGCCCTCTAACAACGCTGCCTCTCCACGGACTTGGCGGGCTCGCGCGCGTGTCGTACTGCTTGCTCGGAAGGGATCCGTCCTCACTCGGAGGATCTGCCGCGCGTTCAGGATGGGTTCATGCCGTCCGGGATAAGCGTTAGGCAAGATCTTGCCAAGCCCAGATGTTTCGGGTGGTGACGGAGAAGCTGCCCAGGCGGGTCGAAAGGCGAGGTGGGAGAATGTCGATGCTTCGGATATGTGCCGTCCTTCTAGGCGCCTTGCTGCTTACCACGCTGTGGCTCGGTCCTAAGGCAACGGCACAAGCCAATTGTGAGTGGTACGCGAAAATGGCCCTGAAGCAGCAGCAGGAGAACGAGCAGCGAAAGTGTGGGTTCACGGGGCCAGAGTGGCGGTTTGATCTTACAGCTCACATGGAATGGTGCCGCGGCGTCGCTCCCGATGTTTGGAAAAAGCAGGCCCAGTTGCGCAATCAGCAGCTTGAGGACTGCGCGAAGAGGTGAGCTGCTTGGGAGTGGAGGAGGGCGGGGCAACTCGCCCTGCAGCTCACGAAGGTCGCATCCGACTTGGGGTGCGGCCTTCCTTTTTTCTGATGCGCGAAGGATCTCCCCCGCTCCAAGCGGGAGGCCGGATATATCGGTTATCGCTCCGCCGCAGCGCGGCGGAGCCGGTCGTTGATGGCTTCGCCCAGCCCTGTCTCGGGAATCGGCATTACCGCGATGGTTTCAACGCCCGTGGCATCGAGCCGGCGCAGGGCTGCGAACAAATTGGCTGCCGCCTCGACGAGGTCTCCCGTGGGGCTCAGATTTTCCATCATGTGTTCTTCTGCGCCGGGGAGGGGCTCCCCAAACGCCAGCAGGGCTTCGCCGGGATGGAGGTCCGTCGCGTTGAGGCGCACTTTGGCGCGCGGCGCATAGTGGCTGGCGAGCTGGCCGGGCGATCGGATCCGGTCACCCTGCGCTGATGATTCGCCGGCTTTGAGGACCGGCTCACCGAGCACTTCCTCGATGGCCTCTCGCGTGACGGCGCCTGGCCGCAGCAGGACGATCTGCTCGCCGGTGACATCGACCACGGTCGACTCGAGCCCGTGCTCGGTCGGTCCTCCATCAAGGATCAGGGCGACCTTGTCGCCGAGATCGGCCTCGACATGCTGGGCCGTCGTCGGGCTGACGTGACCAGAGATGTTGGCGGAAGGGGCGGCGACCGGCACTCCGGCTGCCTTGAGCAACGCCTGGGCGATGGGATGGGAGGGCACCCTGACGGCAATCGTATCGAGGCCAGAGCTCACCAGCTCCGAAATGTTGGAATCCGAACGCCGCGGCAAAACGAGCGTCAGTGCGCCAGGCCAAAATGCATCCGCCAGTCGGGATGCCTTGTCCGTGAAACGGACGAAACGCTCCGCCTCTGCTCGGCTGCTGACGTGCACAATTAGTGGGTTAAACCGCGGGCGGCCTTTTGCTTCGAAGATCAAAGCGACGGCACGTCCGTTGGTAGCATCGGCCCCGAGGCCGTAAACGGTTTCGGTGGGGAAGGCGACGAGGTTCCCGGCCCGGAGCTCCGCAGCTGCGCGGGCGATCGCGTCTTCGCTCACCTTGACGACAGGCATTACGGTGAAGCCCTTCGATTGCGCTTTTAGGATCAGTCCCTTACCCCTAAACCTACGAGACCTCCACCGAACAAGGATGACTGGATGACGTACAGGGCTCCCGTAGATGACATCATGCTCGTACTCAAGACGGCGGCCGGCCTGCCGGATCTCATCGAGCGTGGCATCGTGGACAATCTCGACGAGGAAACGGCGCGCGCCATTATCGAGGAGGCGGGCAAGTTTGGCAGCGAGGTGCTGGACCCGCTCAACGCTGTCGGCGATCGCGTCGGCTCGCGGCTTGTCGATGGAAGAGTCGTGACGCCGCCCGGCTGGAAGGAAGCCTACGACGCGTTCGTGGCGGGCGGCTGGAGCGCATTGCCATGCCCTCCTGAGTATGGCGGCCAGGGCCTGCCCCAGATCATCTCGACAGTGGCCTGCGAAATCTGGAACTCGGCCAATCTTTCCTTCGGGCTATGCCCGCTGCTCACGCAAGGTGCCGTGGACGCACTCAACGCGCATGGCTCCGAGGAGCTGAAGCGCATTTACCTCCCGAAGATGGTTTCGGGCGAATGGACCGGCACCATGAACCTCACGGAGCCGCATGCCGGCTCTGATCTCGGTGCGCTGACGACGCGGGCGGAGCGGCAGCCCGACGGCACCTACCGCATCACCGGCACGAAGATCTTTATTACTTACGGCGAGCACGAGCTGACCGAGAACATCATTCACATGGTGCTCGCGCGCCTGCCGGATGCGCCGCCCGGAACCAAGGGAATTTCGCTGTTTCTCGTTCCGAAACGGCTGGTGAACCCAGATGGGACGCTGGGCGAGCGCAATGACATTGTCTGCGCCAGTCTGGAGCACAAGCTCGGCATCAACGCGAGCCCGACCTGCGTGCTGAAATACGGCGAGAATGGGGGCGCTGTCGGCTACCTCGTCGGCGAGGAGAATCGCGGCCTCGCCACGATGTTCATCATGATGAACCAGGCGCGGCTGGCGGTCGGCGTCCAGGGCGTGGCTCTGGCCGAGCGCGCGACCCAGAAGGCCGCGGCATATGCCGCCGAGCGCCGCCAGGGCCGCAGGGTGCGCGATGGCCAGGGGATGGTGCCGATCATCGAGCACCCGGACATCCGCCGCACCCTGATGACAATGCGATCAATGACGCAGGCGGCGCGGGCGATCTGCCTCGCAACGGCGCGGGAGATCGACATTGCTCATCGCGCGAAGAGCGAGGAGGAGCGTCGGCAGGCTGCCGCCCGCGCTGCGCTTTTGACGCCGGTCGCCAAGGCATTCTCGACGGATGTCGCGTGTGAGGTCGCCTCCATGGGCGTGCAGATCCACGGCGGCATGGGCTTCATCGAGGAGACGGGCGCCGCGCAGTACTATCGCGATGCCCGCATCCTGCCGATCTACGAAGGGACGAACGGAATTCAGGCCATCGACCTCGTCACGCGGAAGCTGCCGCTGGGAGATGGTGCCGTCGTCGAGGCATTCATTCGCGAGCTCGCGGCGACCGCCGATGAGGTGCGCACCTCCAATCAGCCGGCCTTCGGGCGTATGGGCGAGCGGCTTGGGCAGGCGGTCGCGGCGCTTGCCGACGCGACCCGCTGGCTCGGTGATGCGATGCAGCGCAACCCCGAAGCGGCGCTGGCCGGAGCGACGCCCTATCTGAGGCTTTTCGGGCTCGCGGCCGGCGGCGTTTATCTCGCGCGTGGGGCGCTCGCCACCGTCCGCAGCGGCGGCACCGCTACGAACTCATTGCCGGTGGCGCTGGCCCGGTTCTTCGCGGAAAGCCTCGCGACGACGGCATCCGGACTGGCGCGATGCGTCTCTGAGGGTTCGGAGGCGGTTCTCGAGGTGAGTCCCGACCAGCTTTCGGCGTGACGGAGCAAAGCGGATGCCAGTCGGTGTCGAAATCTCAGTCTCGGAAGGTGTGCAGACGATCCGCTTTGCGCGGCCCGAGAAGAAGAATGCGCTCACGCCGCCCATGTATGCGGCCATCACCGAGGCGCTGATGAGGGGGGATGCGTCGCCCGATGTGGTCGCGCATCTCTTTATCGGCTCAGGTGGCGTATTCACCGCTGGAAACGACATCAACGACTTCGTTGAGCGGGCGCGGACCGGTGCCACGCTGGAAGGTCCGGTGCTCGATTTCCTGCGGGCGCTCGTGCGCGTTCAGAAGCCGATGATCGCGGCCGTGGATGGACTGGGAGTCGGCATCGGCACGACGCTGCTGTTTCATTGCGATCTGGCTTACGCAACGCCGGAGTCGAAATTCATCGCGCCATTCGTGGATCTCGGGGCAGTACCCGAGGCGGGCTCCACGCTTCTCGCTCCGCAGCGCATGGGCTATGCGCGGGCGTTCGAGCTCTTGGTTCTGGGCGAGCCATTCACGGCCGAAAGGGCGAAGGAGGCCGGTCTCATCAACGCGATCGTCAGCGCGGATGAATTGGAGGCAACGGCCCGCAACGCGGCTGCACGACTGGCTGCAAAGCCGCCGGAGGCGCTTGCCCTCTCCCGGCGTTTGTTACGTGGCGACACGAGCGCTTTGGCTCAGCGTATCGAGGAGGAGGCCCGTATTTTTGGTGAGCGCCTCTCTTCTCCTGAGGCGCAGGAGGCGTTCGCCGCCTTTCTGGAGAAGAGGCCGCCTGATTTCGTGAAATTGAAGCGTACGGGGAGCTGACGTGGCGAGCTTGAAGGGCAAGACGCTGTTCATCACAGGCGCGAGCCGCGGCATCGGGCTCGCCATCGCGCTACGTGCTGCGCGGGACGGCGCCAACATCGCGATCGCTGCCAAGACAGCTGAGCCGCATCCGAAGCTGCCCGGCACCATCTACGATGCGGCGAAGGCGATCGAGGAGGCCGGCGGCCGTGCATTGCCACTCGTTTGCGATATCCGCTTCGAGGATCAGGTCGAGCAGGCGGTGGCGCGGACGGTGGCGCACTTCGGCGGCATTGATATCTGCGTGAACAACGCCAGTGCCATCTCCCTGACGCCCATCGAGAAGACCGAAATGAAGCGGTTCGATTTGATGATGGGCATCAATACGCGGGGCACGTTTCTGGTCTCGAAGTGCTGCATTCCGCACCTCAAGCGCGCCGAGAACCCGCACATCCTGATGCTCTCGCCGCCGCTGGACATGCAACCCAAGTGGTTCGCCGGCCATGTGGCCTACTCCATCGCCAAGTTCGGTATGAGCCTTTGCGTGCTGGGGCTGGCGGAGGAGCTGAAGCCGGACGGAATTGCCGTCAACGCGCTCTGGCCGCGGACGACCATCGCGACGGCGGCGATCCGCAACCTCCTTGGCGGTGAGGAGATGGTAAGAATGAGCCGGAAGCCCGATATATTGGCTGATGCCGCATATCTCGTTTTCACTCAGCCGGCCCGATCGTTCACGGGTCAGTTTCTGATCGATGACACGTTCCTGTACGAGGTCGGCGGGGTGACGGATTTCGACAAATACCGGGTCGACCCGACTGTTGATCTGGCGCCCGATTTCTTCGTGCCGGAAAGCAGCCCGCCGCCACCCGGCGTTCGGCTCGCAGCGCGCGATATCCGCGCCTGACCATCATTGCGGGCGCTCGGCGCCAATTTGGACTAGAATGTCCGTTCGACCGCTTGGCCGAGGAACCTAGGATCATGCCAGCCTTGCTCATCACGCATCCGTCATTCGTTGAACACGACACCGGTCCGGGTCATCCGGAGCGGCCGGACCGCATGAGAGCGATCGACAAGGCGCTCGCGCA
>QGVC01000063.1 GCA_003242645.1 Pseudomonadota bacterium | reverse complement strand
AGGCTGCGCCTCCCACTTTCGATAGTAATCGCGGCCGTGGTAGCGATTGCGTTGCCACTGCTGTTGCCACGCGGCGCCCTGACCTATCTCGCCTCCTTTTCGACGATGGCGGGGATCTACGCCATTCTTTCCCTCGGCCTGAATAGCCAGTGGGGCCTGACAGGGCACGTCAACTTCGGCATTGCCGGCTTCTTTGCGATCGGCGCATTCACGTCGGCACTCGTCACGACGACCATGCCCTCAGGTGCACTCGCAAGCTACTCCCAGCAGGCCTTCGGGCTCGGCTGGCCGATCATTGCCGGCATCCTGATTGCGGGTGTCGTGTCTGCGGTTGCGGGGTTCCTCATCAGCATTCCCGTTCTGCGCCTTCGCACGGACTTCCTCGCGATCGCGACGCTCGGGATTGCCGAGATCATCCGCTTCATCTTCCAGAATGAGCGCTGGTTGGCCAACGGGCCGCAACCGATGCGCGGCATCCCGCGCCCGCTCAACTGCGTCTTCACCGATCCGCCCTGTAGCTGGCTACCCGAGGAGATCGCGAGGTTCGTCGCGCCGCTCGCGCCGCGTGACTACGTGTTTCTCTACCTAGGGATCGTGGCGCTCATCCTCGCCGTGATTTACCTGCTGCTCGAGCGCATCTCGCGCTCCCCTTGGGGGCGCCTCCAGCGCGCCATCCGCGACGAGGAGAACTCGGCTGCGATGAGCGGCAAGAACGTAGCCCTGCGACGGGTCGAGTCCTTCGTCCTCGGCAGCTTCATCATGGGCGTCGCGGGTGCTGTCTACGCCCATTACGTGGTCAGCATCGACTACAGCCACTTCAATCCGCTCTTCGCCACCTTCATCGTCTGGGTGATGGTGATGCTCGGTGGCAGCGGCAACAACAAGGGCGTCATTCTTGGGGCCTTCGTAGTGTGGGGTGTGTGGAGCGGAGCGGCCTTCATGATCGATGTGATGAGCCCGGCGCTCCAGGCGATCTCGCCCGACTTGCCATCCCGCGGTGCTTATCTGCGCTGGATGCTAGTCGCAATCATGCTCGCGCTGATCGTGCTATTCCGTCCGCAGGGGATCATTCCGGAGCGCAAGAAGGTCTCCGATTTCATGTAACGGTCCAACGCGGCAAAAAAGAATGGGCGCCCAAGAGGCGCCCATTTTCATTGCGTAAGCGGCGTCCGTTCACTCAGACGCGATGTCCTCGGCAGGCACGATCTTCACCGTCTCGTCGCCAGTCTCGGTGTACTTCCAGACCGCGATTGGCGTCTTGACGTCGCCATTCTGGTCGAAGTCCACCGAGCCGCCGGCGCCGACGTAGTCGATCTCCTTGCCTTCCTTGAGCAACTGCAGCGCCTTCGTGATCTCCTCCTGGCTGCCGCCAATGATCTTCTCGCCAGGCGGGTTGGCGATCGGGCGCAGGCGATCCCGAAGCACGGTGCCGGTGATCTCGGACGCGTCAGTGATGCCATCAGCGACCGCCTTGGCCAGCGCCAGACCGATGACCATAGCCGCGTCGTAGGTCGTCTCCGTGAAGGGCGGGATACGGTCCTGCTTGGTGGCTTCGCGGTAGGCTGCCGCGAAAGCCTTGTAGCTTTGCGACTCGGGGTCAGCCGAAGGCACTGTGCCATACTTGCCTGCCAAGTCCTTGCCGCCGACGGCATCGAGCACTTCGCTCGACCGGTTCGCGTCAGTGAACTGCCAGCTCGTGTACCCGAAGATGTCGCGGCTCTCTTTCAGGATTTGAGCGGTATGCGCCGGATATGTCGGCAGCACCAGCACGCCAGGCTTATCCTGTAGAGCCGCGCTCAGGAACGAGCGGTAGGTCGGCTGCACCTCCTCAGGGTGTGCGACCTGGGCCAGCACCTTGCCGCCACGCTTCTCGAAGGCGGCAGCGAAAGCGTTCGACAGACCCTGGCCATACGGGTTGTTGATGTAGATGGTCGCCGCGGTGTCGAACTTATAACCGTCGATGATTTTGCCAGCTGCGAGGTCTGCCGCGACCACACCCTGCAACGCGTCCGACGGGCTGGTGCGGAACAGCAGGTCCTTGCCCTCGTCTTCGGGGAGGACGGAAACGAGCGGCGATGTGGTACCGTTGCCGACCTGCAGCACGCCTGACGGAATGGTAACCGAGGTGGCCACCGCCACCGTCACGCCGCTGGACCACTCGCAGATGATGGCTGGCACGCCGTCGCTCTCGACCAGCTTGCGAGCTGCCTCGATGGCAGGCGTTGGAAGCGTATTGGAGTCTTCCGCGATCAACCGCTCGACGATTGGTCCGCCGAAGACCTGCTCGGCTGCCCTGTTGATCTGGTCGAGGGCCAGCTGCGCCGCATCACGGAAGAACGGCCCGTACTCGGCGCCTGAGCCCGTGAAGGCGACGATCTGGCCGATCGGAACCTTCGGCGGCGCCGACTGGGCCCGAAGTGGGCTGGGCAGAGTGACGCCCAGTGCGATCACCCCACCAGTGGCACCGACACCTTTGAGAAAATCGCGGCGGCGCGCTTTCCTACCTGAAAAATCGGACATCTGCTCCTCCCGATGACATACGCGGGAACCGGCCTCGCTGGCAGTTCCGGCAACCCTTCCAGCCATAGCACAAATGCGGGCCATAGAACCATCCTACTGACGATGTGCTGGCGGAAAAACTGCTCACTTTACCTGGGGTTGCGTTGATGCGTGGCTCGAGCCTCGTACGGCCGCGACCCGACCATTTGAAGTGCCCAGGATTTGATCAGAGTGACCAAACTTGCGACTGGGCTGGCAACGCCAGCCGCAAGCTCTGGCTTAGGCGGGGGTGCGGTATTGGTCTCCAGGCACGAAAGAGGAGCCGAGACAATCCGCTGATTTCATCTGCCCTGTCGCGCCGAGGTCCGAACCGGCAAGAGGATTATTCTTCTCTTAAGACTGCTGATTTAATGGTCGGCGGATCCCCTTGGCCATCATTTCGCCCGCAACGTCTAGCTGTTTACGCAACAGCGGGGAAAGACACCGACGAGCGACATTCGGAGGGGAAGCGATGGTCGCCATTGGTCGGCGTTCGGCCTCGGACTATTCCACTCACGACAAGTTCGATCCCGTTTCCGAGGAAATCTTTGCCTTTGATGAGATCACGCCGGAACGGGTTTGTCCCCCGCCGCATCGGTCGCGGATGGCTGCCGTCCTTCGCGGGGTCCTGTTCCTGCTTGTCATTGTGGGTGTCGGTTGGGTGCTGGTTGTTGATCGTGCATCCTGGTCGGAGTGGTTGACCGCTGCTTTTAATCAATCGAATGGTCTGATCGAGCAAGCTCGCGCTCCGTCTGAGCCCCAAGCTCCGTCCGAGCTCAACGAGGCCGTCACACGGTTCGCGAAGAGCTCGGTTCCGTCGTTCGATCAGCCGTCGTCGGAGCCGGTCGTACCGGAGAAGCAGGCGCTGCCTGAAACCGAACAATCACCCCCTTCCACCGACATAGCCGCCGAGGCACCCAAGGAGCAGAAAGCTCCGAAGGAGGAGGAAGGTCCAAAGGAGGTGGAAAGCAGGGAGATTGTGACCATCAACGCAACGGAAAGCGAAGAGGACGAAACCGAGGAGGTATCCGAGACAGCTTCGTTACCTAGATCGGCTGGTGAAAGAGAGAGCAGCCGGCCCGCAAGACTGCCACCGCCGAGGGTTGATCCGGACGATCCTTATCAAAAACGCGCAATTTCAGTGGGACTGCACCCCGGTTTGTCGCGAGTTCTGCTGGAGCGGATGTCGCCGACCGATTACCGCAACGCTGGCATTGCTATTCAGCGGGCCCTTGGGAACCCCGACAACAGCGCCACAGTTATTTGGCCCCGACAGAGGAGCCCTGAGGAGGCCCTCTTCCGGGTCCGCTTTGTGCCCGGCGCTCCGCAAGGTTGCCGGCGGTATGTCGTGACCATCACCAAGGACGGCTGGACGACCACGGCACCGCCCATGGAAAGCTGCGGTCCTCGGACAGCCAGCTTGCCTGACCGGTAATTCATTTCGCGGCCCGCAATTTCTCGCCCCCAAAGCCGACCGATGCTATGCCCATCGGGTCGGTTAGTGCGGGCATCAATCATCGCAAAATCCGAACACTTCCGCGTCCGGCTCATTTTGAGTTGGGCGAAGCCGACGGCGCGCATTATCAAACGGCGCTGTGCCGGCTGGCGTCTCTTGCTGAAGACTGGCGTCAGCGCGAAAAGATTTGATAATATCAAATCAACTTTGATATTTGACAAAAAATTTGACTTCGCTCAGAAAAAATGCGCTCATCTCCACGGCGAGTATCAAAAAAGCGAAGCACTGCCCAGATGGCGGAGCGCGTCGAACACAGAGACGGGAAGCTCGAGCCCATGGCCGCGGATATCACGGTCGATGCTCTCCGTGCCACCAAGAGCCCGCGGACGGTTCAGTCCGTTGAGAGGGCGCTCGAATTATTGAAGGTCCTCGGGGAGTCCGACCGTGAAATGTCGCTGAGCGAGATTGCAAGCAAGGCCTCGCTCAGAGCCCCCACCTGCCACCACCTTCTCGCGACGCTCGCCAAGCACGGATTTGTCGGCCGTTCGCCGCGCACGCGAAGCTATTACCTCGGCTCCAAGATTACCGAATTGTCCAACCAGCGGCTGAAGCAATTCAGCCTGGTCGACATCGCCATGCCGCATCTGCGCGAGTTGAACGAGACGACGCTCGAGAGCGTCCACCTCGCGACCTTGCAGGGGCATGCGCTGGTGACGCTGGCCAAGCTGGAATCGAAATTTCCGATCCGGGCCGGATCCGATGAGGCCAACCGAACGGATGCCGCTCATGCGACGGCCACTGGCAAGGCGATTTTGGCGTGGTTGCCTGAGGCGGAAATCGCCCGGGTTATCGCCCACACGCGTCTTCATCGGTTCACGGATAAAACGATCTCGACAATTTCCGACTTGATCGAGGACCTGCGGCTCGTCCGTCGCAATGGCTACTCGGTCGACGATGAGGAATTCCAGCCAGGCGTGGTGTGCATCGGCGCTGCCATCCGTGACCATACGGGTGCGGTCATCGGCTCGGTCAGCTGCTCCATGCCGAAAATGCGTGCTGAAGGCGAGCACCTCGAAAAGGTCAAGGCTGCCGTGCGCGCCTGTGCGGGAATGATTTCGGAACGGTACGGCAATCGGACCGAGTCCACGCGGTAGTTTTCGAGTCAGTCGAATTGGATGCCCTCAGGCGAGGTGAAGAGAAAGGAAGAGCCACGATGGCGATGCCGAGCAACGTCAAGACGAGTCCCGAGTTTCCAATACCCGAGACGATGAAGGCCTGGGTCCTCGGCAACCCAGGCGAGCTTATTTTGAAAGAGAAGCCGGTGCCGGTGCCGAAAAAAGCCGAGGTGCTCGTTCGGATCGATGCTGTGGCGATTTGTGCCACGGATCTTGAAATCATCTATCACGGCCCACCGGCGCTTATCCAAGGTGGCGATCCATTCAACAAGGACTTCACCCCGGGGCACGAGTACATGGGCACCGTGGTGGCGCTTGGCCCAGGAGTTGACGAATTCAAGATTGGTGACCGGGTCGCGGTCGAGATTCATGCGGGCTGCGGACAATGCAAGCGCTGCCGCCAAGGCATGTATACCTCGTGTCACAATTACGGGCTGAATTACGGCGACGTCGACAAAGGCCATCGGGCGAATGGGTTCACCACGGATGGCGGCTTCTGCGAGTATCAGGTCAACAACATCAATACGCTGATCCGCATCTCCGACGATATGTCGGACGAGGAGGCAACTCTGGTCGTTACGGCCGGAACCGCCATGTACGGCCTGACGGAGCTTGGCGGCCTCGTTGCGGGCGAAAGCGTTGTGGTAACCGGTCCCGGTCCAATCGGGCTCCTCGGTGTCGCCGTTGCCAAAGCCCTGGGCGCGCAGCCGGTTATTCTGACTGGCACGCGCGACAACCGCCTGCAAATCGGAAAGGAGCTTGGCGCTGATCACGTCATCAATATCCGGAAGGTGGATGACGTGGTTCAGGCCGTGAAAGATTTGAACGGCGGCAAGGGTGTCGACTACGTTCTCGAATGCTCCGCCGCTCCGAATGCTTTGAACGAAGCGATCAAGATGGTTAATCGGGGCGGCAAGGTCTGTCTCGCCGCCTTCCCGCACGGGGAGGTACCCGTCGACGTCGCGCACATCGTCCGCAACAACATTTATGTCTACGGCATCCGCGGGGAAGGGAAATCGGCAACCCACCGGGCCGAAGCCTTTATGAGGCAGAAGCGTTTTGATGCCACGAAGATCCACACGCACACCTTCCCGCTATCGGATCTGCCAACAGCAATCCGCTATGCGAAGGATCGCGTGGAAGATGCGATCAAGGTGGTCGTGAAGGCCAACATGGATAAGGTTCAAAAAGTGGCTGCGGAATAACCTGCCATCGAGGAGGAATAGCCATGAACATGGTGAAACGGTTGGGTATTGCGTCAGCTCTGATGCTGGCAGTGGCGTTGCCAGCGTCTGCGCAAGACCTCCCGCTCTCACCAAACGGCGTCAAGACGCTGGCGCCCGAAGGAGCCATTAAACCGACTGGAACCTGGAATCTCGGTACCCGCGCCGGCGATTTCGTTTTCGTCGCCGGCATGCGCGGAATTGATCCGAAAGAGAACAAGCTCGTTGAGGGCGATGAAGCACGGATCCGCCAAGCGTTTCTCAACATGAAGCACATCGCCGAATCCGAGGGTGCCACCCTGCGCGACGCTGTGAGGATCGTTGTCTACGTCACCGACATGTACCGGTATCGACCGATCGTGAATAAGGTGCAGCAGGAGCTGTGGGGTGACGGCCCGTATCCGCCTCGGACTATCGTAGAGGTCGATCGGCTTAATCAAGACGACATTTTCGAGGTCGAGGGTACGTTCTACGCACCTTTGAAGAAATAGGTCATTCGGGAGAGAAATGCTCCTCTGCGATGAATACCTGACAGTCACGACGCTCGGCGAGGCGCTCGCCGAGCTCCAAGCCCATCGTGGGCGGTGCAAGATCGTGGCTGGTGCAACGGACATTTTGCCTTGGGCTCGCGAGGGCCGGGCGGGTGACGTTCACGTGCCAGTTCTGATCGACATCAGCCGCATTCCCGAGCTGTCTGGCTATCAGGTTTCCAATGGGCGTGCCCGTTTGGGCGCCAACGTCGTGTTCCAGCGGTTCCTGACGGACGATCTGCTGCGGGAGCATTTGCCCTGCATGCCGTACTGCGCCGTTTGGTTTGCAGATGATCAGATTAGGGAGCAAGCGACGCTGGCCGGGAATATCGTAAATGCATCTCCGGCTGCGGACGGAACGCCGCCGCTCCTTGCCATGGATGCTGAAATCGAGATTGCCCGGCTTGTGCAGGGGAGCATCGAGCACCGGTCCCTGCCGCTGTCCGAGTTCGTTCTCGGGCCTGGGAAAACGGCGCTTGAGCCGGACGAAATTGTCACTGCCATAACCTGCACATCGATGGCTGGTTATGGCGGTTCATTCCAGAAAGTTGGTCGCCGCCGTTCGCTCGTCATCTCGACGGTTTGCGCGGCGGCATTGGCCAAGATCGATTCGTCTGGTCAGGTGATTGAGGACGTTCGTGTTGCCGTCGGTGGAATTGGCCCCGTCCCGATGCGCCTGAAGGACGTGGAAGACAAGCTGAAAGGCGAGCGCATATCGCAGGATCTCATCGCGCGTGTAAGCGCGCTGGCGGCTGACCGGGTCGCATCGCGCACACGTCAGGAGTATCGGCGCTCCGTTGTCTGCGGATTCGTGCAAGCGGCTATCGAGGAAGCTCTCGTCGCCTGCGGAGCAGCTGCACCCGGCTCCACTCAAAAGGAGGCTGCGCATGCCTGATCT
This sequence comes from Pseudomonadota bacterium, assembly GCA_003242645.1. The sequence continues at coordinate 5,757 of QGVC01000063.1, read as the reverse complement.
CGAGATTCAATTGGAAGTGAACGGACGCAAGGTGCGTCGGTTCGCCAAGCCTTATCAGCGGCTGATCGACTTTTTGCGAGACGACCTCGACCTGACCGGAACGAAGGAAGGTTGTGGTGCCGGCGAATGCGGCACCTGCTCCGTTTTCGTCAATGGCAAGCTCGTGAAATCGTGCCTGATGCCCGTGGCGAAGGCAAATGGCGCGAAAATCGAAACAATCGAGGGGCTCGCGCCTCCGGGTGAGCTCACCACCATTCAGCGGGCATTTTACAAGACCGGCGCCAGCCAGTGCGGCTACTGTATTCCTGGCATGGTAATGGCTGCCACGGCGGCATTGCGCGAAAATCCCAATGCTGATGTCGAGGAGATCAAGGAGCGCCTTGGCGGCAATATCTGCCGCTGCACGGGTTATGCGAAAATCATTGAAGCCGTTGAAATTGCGCGAGATGTAATTGCGGGCCGCATCGGCCCTGCTGCACTCGAGCCGGAGTCCCCGGTCAAATCCTATATTGGCAGCAATGTTCGCCGGATCGACGCGCCGAGCAAGGTTTCGGGCCGCCTGCGATATGCCGGAGATATGGTCATGCCCGGCATGCTGCATATGCAGGTGCTGCGTAGTCCGCATCCGCACGCGCTGATCAAATCCATCGATACAAGCGCGGCAGAAGCGCTTGAGGGCGTAGCCTGCGTGATCACGTCCGCGGACGTGCCCGGCAAGGACGGATTCGGCGTTTTCATCCATGACCAGCCGGTCATGGCGCGCGGCAAGGTGCGTTATGTCGGTGAAGCCGTGGCCGCGGTCGCGGCCGAGGATATCGTCACGGCGCGCAAGGCTTTGTCGCTCATCAAGGTCGAGTACGAGCCGCTGCCGGCAATCTTCGATCCGGAAGAAGCGATGCGTCCTGGCGCGCCGGTGCTGCACGACTACGCCAAGGACAACATCGTCAAGCACATCCCGATCCGGAAAGGTGACATCGAGAAAGGGTTCGCCGAGGCCGATATCATCGTCGAGGAGAAATACGAGACACAGCAGGTCGAGCACGCGTACCTCGAGCCCGAGGCCGGCTTGGCTTACGTTGACCACGACGGTGTCGTGACGGTGATCTCGCCGAGCCAGAACATAACGCACCACCGCCATATGCTGGCGGAGATTCTTGCCAAGCCGATCAACAAGGTGCGCTTCATCATGAGCCCGGTGGGCGGCGGCTTCGGCGGCAAGGAGGACATGATTTATCAGGGCATGCTGGCCATAGCAGCGCTGAAAACTCACCGGCCAGTGCGGCTCGTCTTTACGCGTGAAGAGTCGATCATCTCCACAGCCAAGCGCCACCCAGCACGCATCACTTATCGGATGGGCCTGAAGCGGAATGGCCGCATCACTGCCGTCTCATTCAAAATGATCTCCGACGGCGGAGCATATGCGATGTCCACTGAAGGTGTGATGCGGAAGGCGGCGATCCTGGCCTGCGGCCCGTACGACATTCCGAACCTTCAGGTCGATACGTATGGTGTTTACACCAACAACACGCCGTCGGGTGCGTTCCGTACGTTCGGCGCCATGCAGGTCCAGTTCGCGACGGAAGCGCATTTGGACCTGTGTGCGGAAAAGCTCGGGCTCGATCCATTCGAGATCCGGCGCATCAATATGATGCGCGATGGCGCCCTTACACACACGAAGCAGAAGCTCGGCTCAGTTTCGCTGGGCCGCGTTCTCGATGCTGCTGAGAAGGCCTCGCGTTGGGAAAAGGGGCCGCCGAACATGCGCGGGCCGTACCGCTCCGATCTCGGCGGAGAAGATACACGGCCGCCGTGCACACTCGGCGCTCGCTTCCGTAAAGTCGAAACACCAGCCCGGCAGGAGGTCGCATGATGATGAAGCGTAAGATGCGCGGCCGTGGCGTTGCAGCGAGCTGGTATGGCATCGCGCGCACGGCGACCATCGACAGGGCAGGGGCCTGGGCGGAGCTGGATGACGGCGGCACCGCCAAGATCGTCACAGGCGTAACCGAAATTGGCGAAGGCATTCTCACCGTATTGGCGCAGATCGCTGCCGAGGAGCTCGGCATTCGGCCCGAGGACGTGACGATCGGTGATAACGATACCGCGCGGGCTCCCGAGGCGGCGCACGCCGGAGCCACGCGTCAAACGTATATGATCGGCAACTCGGTCGCGCTGGCCTGCCGTGAGGCCCGCGCCAAGCTCGTTCGTGAGCTGGCCGCTCACTGGGATGTGCCTGAGGACAGCATCGTCGCGTTCAACGGCGAAATCTGGTCCGAAAGCTCCAACCTGAAAATGACGATGGCGGAGGCCGTCGATATTTGCAAAAAGAGGGGTGTGGTCCCGGTCGGCTCAGGATCGTTCACGTCGTACGGCACAGGTCTAGATCCAGTCGACGGCTCTGGCAGCCCCTGGCAAGCCTACGTCTTCGGCTGCCAGGTGGCCGAGGTGGAGGTCGACACGATGACGGGAGAGGTTCAGGTGCTCGGCATCTGGGCGGCGCACGACGTGGGCCGCGCCATCAATCCGCGGGGCATCGAGGGGCAGATCGAAGGTGGCATCGCACAGGGTCTGGGCCAAGCTCTTATGGAAGAATACAAGACCGTAAACGGCTATACGACGACCCCAAGCTTGGCGAAGTACATTCTGCCGACCGCGCTCGATGTGCCGAAGATCAACTCGATCATCATCGAGGATCCGGATCCGCGCAGCCCGCTGGGGGCGAAGGGTATCGGCGAGCCGGCCCTGATACCGACGGCACCAGCAATCATCAACGCCATTTACGACGCTGTTGGGGTCAGGATCACGTCGCTGCCTGCTACGCCCGAGAAAATTCTAGCGGCACTTGAGGAGAAGGCGAGGCGGGAGAGCCAAAGGCAAGCTGCAGAGTGAAGTAATGAAGTAATAGAGTTGTGAAGGGCGAGGAGCTGGAGGAGAGCATGGACGCTAGTATGTACCGGTTCATGCGTGTAGGGGTCGTCCATTTCAAGGCATTCCCAGGCGTGGAGTCCGGCACCGGCCCAATCTTGGAGACGCTGGAGAAGATCTGCGCGGACGACTTCTGGACCGCCGTAGAGGTAGGCTGGATGAAGGATTACCGCGTCCGCAATACGGCCCGTCAGCTGCTCGACCAGAGCCACCTCTCGGTCGCCTATGCGACGCAACCCAAAATGCTGACGAATAAGTTCAACTTGAACTCATTCGATCAGCGCGAACGAAATGCGGCGATCGACGCCGTCAAGAGCTGCGTGGATGAAGCGCGCCAGCTCGGAGCCGAGGTCGTGCGTCTCATTGCTGGTAGAGACCCCGGCGACGAGAAGCGGGAGGAAGCGAAAAAGCTTCTGATCGATAGCCTGCATCAGATCCTGGAATATGCGGCCCAAGATGGCCCGATGAAGTTCACGTTGAAGATATTCGACCGGTCGATCGACAAGAAAAACCTGATCGGCCATGTCGAAGACGCCGTGGACGTGGCCAAGGCTTTGCGGCCGCACTACCCGAATTTCGGTTTGCTCACGGATCTCAGCCACTTCCCGTTGCTCAACGAGGATCCGGAAGTCTCAATCCCGAAGATGAAGGATTACTTGGAGTCGGTTCATCTCGGGAACTGCGCGTTTCGCGACAAGAGCCATCCTGCTTATGGCGATATTCAGCCTCGGTTCGGCATTCCCGGAGGAGAGACGGACACGGCCGAGGTCACGGCGTTCTTCAGGACGTTGCGCGCGAATGGTTTCTTCGACAAGAAAGAACGACCGATCGTGAGCGCGGAGGTTCGGCCCGTTCTCGCCGGCGAGATCTCAGAAGTTATACTGGCCAACGCCAAGCGCGTGATACGAGACGCCTGGGCGCTGGCTTAACCGATAATAAAAACAAGAAAAAATTGCTCCCATCGGAAGATGGGTTGTGATGCTTTGGGACTTGGGAGAGAAACATGAAGGCCCTGAAAATCAAGCTGCTTGCCGCGACCTCGGCTTTCGCCGTGATTGCAGGATTGGCGCCGGCAAAAGCTGACAAGTTTCCCGAAAAACCGATCGAAATGACCATCCTGTTCGGGAGCACGGCCCAGACGATCGGGCAGCTCCTGGCGGATCTCATGTCGAAGCATCTCCCCCAGCCGGTGGTGCCCGTGAGCCGGACCGGAGGCGGTGGCTCCATCGGATACCAGCACGTCCATAGCTCGGCGCCAGATGGCTACAGCATCGTTTGGAACTCGAACTCCATCAGCACCAACTACCACGGCGGCAGGATGGATTTCGATTACACGGCCTTCAAGCCGATCGCGAAGATCAGCATGGAGGTTCCCGCCTTCGCCGTTCGGGCGGATTCTGGCTGGAACACCCTCCAAGATATGGTCGACGACATTAAAGGGTCCGACAAGAAGCTCCGCGTCGGTGCGTCCGGCAAGGGGTCCTTCACCCATTTGACGACAGTTGCGCTCCTCGATGCTCTTGGGCTGGGCGACAAGGTGATTCACGTGCCTTACGACGAGGGTAAGGCGCCCATCGAGCTGCTTGGCGGCCGGATTGACGCTGCCCTGCAATGGCCCGGCCAGTTCATATCGCATGAAAAGGCCGGCACGCTCAAGATTCTGTGCGTGAGCAGCCCTACGCGGATCAAGGCCTTGCCTAATACGCCGACGTGTGATGAGGCAGGCGCCAAAGGCGTAAATCTCGTGATGTGGCGTGGTCTCGCGGCACCGGCCGGCACACCCGACGACGTGATCGCAGTTCTCGAGGAAGCGGCGAAAAAGGCAACCGAGAGCGAGGAGTTTATCAAAGCCTCGCAGACCATCGGGTTCGAGCCCGCGTTTGCGGATCATACCAAGTTCGGTGAAGAAATCGCCGCTGACGACAAGAGGCTCGCGGAGCTGATGACCAAGCTCGGCCTCAAGAAGTAGTCCGACGGGAGGAGTGCGGAATGGGCGCTGCTCGGCGTGACCGAGTAACGGCATTACTGTTGCTGGCCTTTGCTGCAGCGTGGGTAATTGCCGTTTGGTATACAATCCCACCTGGATCATCGGGAATTGTTGGGCCGCGCACATTCCCCCTCTGCCTTGGGATTGCTCTCGGGGTGCTGGCTCTGGTGCTCCTTGCAGCGAGCTATGTGAAGCCTGCAGGCGTATCGACGGACGACGTTGAAGAGGACGCCCCTGAAGGAGAAGCTTTGGCAGGCTGGCTTTATCTCCGCCTCGTCTTGTCACTTGTTCTGGTGATCGTCGCCTACGGTTTTCTGATGGAGAAGGTCGGCTTCGTGTTTGCGACAATGGTGGTCGTCGCGGCTATGGTGGGCCTGATCCTGAAAATCAGAAATCCGGTTACGATCATCGGCATGGCAGTCGGGCTCGCATTCGGATGCTGGCTACTTTTGGGTAAAGTTCTCGGGGCGTATTTGCCCCCGGGCACCTGGACTTCGCTGTTCTGAGGGAAGCGGCCCGATGGAAGCTTTTCTGACAGCGCTGTCAGCCTCGCTCGCACCAGACGCGATCCTCGCCGTTACGATCGGCACCATCATCGGGCTCATTTTCGGTGCGATCCCTGGCTTGACCTTTACAGTGGCATTGGCACTTGTCCTGCCGATGACGTTCACGCTGGAGCCAACTCCGGCCATCGGCCTCTTGCTCGGTACTTACATCGGCGGAATGACCGGGGGATCGGTATCTGCAGTTCTCCTTGGAATTCCAGGAACGCCGTCCGCAGCAGTCACTGTTTTCGATGGCTATCAGATGATGCGCCGGGGAAAGGCTTCGCGGGCGCTCAGCAC
>QGVC01000404.1 GCA_003242645.1 Pseudomonadota bacterium | reverse complement strand
TCACCACCGCCTCCGAGTGGTCCTCGTAGCGCGACGTAGCCGTGGTCGCGTCGATCATGATGGACGTGAGCTTGCCGTGCTCGTCCGCCGCCAATGAGACGCACTGCAGCGCCGCTGGCCGGTGCACGTGCGTGAACATCTGCTGCCGGGTCATCACGACGCGGACCGAGCGCTCGAGCTTCTTGGCCGCGAGCACGGCGAGAAAGACCTGGTATTGGGGCCGCAGCCCCGATCCGAACGCTCCTCCGACATACGGGTTGAGCACCCGCACATCCTCAAGTGACAGATTGAATACGTTCGCCAGATATTGCTGAACGTTCTGCGAGCCCTGGTCCTTGTCGTAAACGGTCAGCTTGCCGCCCGGCTCCCAGATGACGGTCGATGCGTGCATCTCCATGGGGTTGTGATACTCCGCCTTCAGCCGGTAATCGCCTGAAATCCGGAACGGCGAGGCATTGAAGGCAGCTTGCGGATCGCCCCGATCCGGCGGGTTCATGGCGTGCGAACGCACGACGCGGGGTGTCGCGCGGTCAGCGACGGCAACCTCGAAATCAGTGTTGTGCGGCTCAGCGTCATAGCTCACGGCAACAAGGCTTGCGCCATAGCGCGCGAGTTCGGGCGTCTCGGCGACGACCAGCGCAACAGGCTGACCGCTGAAGCGAATTGTCTCGTCATATAGCGGACGGAGCGGTGATCCCGGAGGCGCCGCATCGTCGTCGTAGCTGCTGTCGTCGGATGCCACGTGCGGCCGATTGAGATGCGTAATGACCTCCACGATTCCGGGCACGGCGAGAGCGGCAGAGGCATCAATGCTTGAAATGCGGCCTTTGGCGATGGGGCTGGAGATCGCGAAGCCGTGGAGAAGCCCATCTGCTGGGTACTCAGCCGCGTAGCGTGCCGCCCCTGTCACCTTTTCGACGCCGTCGAACCGGTTCATGGGATCGCCGATGTGAACGGTGGTCGCCATGGCTCGTCTCCTTCAGGCGACGCGCTTGTCGGTCTGTGACTGCGGCGTGCCGTTCGCTGCTTGCTCGAGCGCACGCACGATGGCCTTTCGGGCCAACGGGATCTTGAAGTCGTTGCCACCCTGGCCTTTCGCGTCACGCAGGATGAAGGCCGCCACGGCCTCGAAATGCTGGCGCTCCGGAGGCTTGCCGACGAGCAGCGCCTCGGCGTCTTTGTCCCGCCACGGCTTGTGTGCGACGCCGCCAAGGGCGATGCGCGTGTCGGCGATTTGTCCGCTTTCGATTTTCAGAGCTGTGGCCACTGAGACCAGCGCGAAAGCGTACGAAAGACGATCGCGCAGCTTCAGGTATGTGTAGTGACGATTGAAGGTCTCGTTGGGCAGCTCGACAGCGGTGATCAGCTCGCCGGGTCCAAGGTTCGTATCCACCTCCGGCGTATCCCCGGGCAGGCGGTGAAAGTCGAGGAAAGGTATGACGCGCTCGCTGCCACTGGGTTGCGCGACGCGCACCTCAGCATTCAGCGCGGCAAGAGCAACGCACATGTCTGAAGGATGCGTCGCTATGCAACGGTCGCTCGCACCAAGAATGGCGTGGATGCGATTGACCCCGCCGATCGCCCCACAGCCGCTGCCGGGCTTACGTTTGTTGCAGGGCGTTGCAACGTCGTAGAAGTAGTAGCAGCGCGTGCGCTGCATGATGTTGCCGCCGATGGTCGCCGCATTTCTCAGTTGCGGGCTGGCTCCGGCCAGCAGCGCGCTCGCCAACAGCGGGTACCGACCTGCGACCCGCTGGTCGTACGCTGCATCCGAGTTGCGGACGAGAGCGCCAAGCCGCAGGCCACCATCAGGCTTTTCCTCGATTTTGTTGAGAGGCAGCTGGTTGATGTCGACCAACCTGGTGGGCCGCTCCACGTCTTCCTTCATCAGATCGATGAGGTTCGTGCCGCCGGCGATGAACTTCACTCCGCTGACAGACGCTTCGCGTATGGCCTCGGAAATGTCGGCGGCGCGCTTATAGCTGAACGGCCTCACGTGGCACCTCCCGATTTGGAAAGCACCTCCATCACCGCATCGACGATGTTGGGGTAGGCTCCGCAGCGGCAGATGTTGCCGCTCATCAGCTCCCGCACCTCTTCGCGGGTGCGCGCGCGACCTTCGTTGATCAGGCCGACGGCAGAGCAGATCTGCCCAGGGGTGCAGTACCCGCACTGGAAGGCGTCGTGGGCGATGAAGGCCCGTTGCATCGGGTGGAGGGCGCCGTCGCTGGACAGGCCTTCGATGGTCGTGACCTGCCGCCCGTCCTGCATCACGGCGAGCGTCATGCAACTCAGGATGCGACGGCCATCCACGAGCACCGTGCAGGCCCCGCACTGGCCGTGATCGCAGCCTTTTTTAGTTCCAGTGAGATCAAGCCGTTCCCGCAGAAGATCGAGAAGGGTGGTCCAAGGCGGGACGTCGAGATCGTAGAGCGTTCCGTTGATCGTGAGGCGGAGCGGTACCCTGACCGATACATCGCGTTGGGGCTCGAGCTCAGCCCGCGTCCGTTCCTGAGTGGTGGGCTGCAAGGCGTCCTCCGCTGGCCAAATGAAGCTGATTACAGCGGTCAACGGCAGCGGCGTTCGATTGGTTCCGCAACTCTAGCGGGCGGATTTCGAGTGGGAATCAGTCTTTGAACCGCCCAGAGAGGGACAGATATGCGATCAAGTCCGCGCGTTCCTGAGGATCGCGGACAGGCGGGATGCTCATGAGCGTACCGGGCACGACCGCTTCCGGATCGGCGATATAGGCGTCGAGCGTCGTGCGATCCCAGACAAGACCCTCCGCTGCCTTCCGCCTCATCGCCTCGGAGTACTCAAAGCCCGGTAGCGCGGCCGCCGGACGGCCCAGAATTCTGAACAGATTGGGGCCCTGCAGATGGCCCTCGTCTGGCTCGACGGAGTGACAGGCATAGCAGCGCTGAAACGCCTTTTGGCCGCGTGCTGGGTCGCCAGGCTCCGATGCCTTAGCTCCAAATGCTTGGATCATCGCCGCTCCGCCAATCATCAGGAGAGCGGCCAGCGTCACCCGCAGCACCCGCCGACCTCAGTCGCTCTTTGGTGCGTAGCGGACCACCCGTATCCGGTCAGTGCCGGATTCCGGGATCCAGGCTTCGCCCTTACGGCCGTGCATCTGGCGCACGTTGGCATTCGGCCGATTGCTCGGGAAGCTGTAGACGTACCCGGTGTCAGGGCGCACAGCAAAAACCAACTGCACCAAACACCCCGCCACCAAACC
>QGVC01000403.1 GCA_003242645.1 Pseudomonadota bacterium | reverse complement strand
GGTTCACGGCGCCCAACGCACGCTGCCGGCCTCGGAGACGTCCAGCCCCCCAAGCTCGGCCGCACGCTGTGCGAAACGCGGCGAGCTGAGCAGCTTCAGCAGCTTCTGGAGCGCCGGTCGGAAGGCATCGCGCTGACGCATCAGTAGGTCGAACCGCTCCACCTGGATCGGGACGAAGTCGAGCCCGGCGGCGGTCGCCACAGCCCGCGTCGCGACCCCGCAATCGCCGTGTCCTGCCCGTATCGCCTGGGCGATGTCCGGCCCGGTGGGCGCCTCCATGGTGACGGTGACATCCTGGAGCGTCGCGCCCTCGCGCCTGAGTAGAGCGAGAAGAAGCTGCTGTGCACCGGCGCCTTCAGGCCGCACGATGAGGCGGGCCTTCTTGTCGATCACGTCCCGGATCGAATTGAGGCCGAGCGGATTCCCCGATGCGACTAATAACCCTTGCTCCCGCGCGGCAAAGCCGATCAGAACGGCATCGTAGAGTGCCGGCTCCCGGGAGACGATCTCGATGTTTGCATCTTTTTCGGGATCGTCGAGATCGTGGAAATGAATCGCGGCGGCGATCACTTCCCCGCGCAAGAAGCGGCGATAACCGGTTTCGCTCCCCTCCGGCATAATGGCAAGGCCGGCGCGGCTTTCGCTCAATGCCCATTGCAAGAGCGGGTCATGGCTTCCGCCGACGATGGGTGGCGGATCGGCCGGAATCACACCTTCAGGACGGATCATGCCCGAAAGCAGCCAGCGATCGAGGTCCGCGCGCGGGAACAGCCATTTGCCCGTCACCTTGGTGCACGGGATCTGCCGGGCTGCCACCAACTCATACAGCTTGCGCTCCTTGAGTCGAAGATACTCAGCAGCTTCCGCGGTCGTCAGCAGCTCTAAGCCTGCGCACTTCTGCATTTTATTGCACAATTTCGAAAATTTGACATTTCGGGACCAAGCACACTCAATGTCTTTCGTCAATGGCATTGGGGGAGAGCTGCGTTGGAGGCCTCCAGCGCTTTGGAGCTGATCCTGACGGGCGATGCGACACTGTTCGCCATCGTCCGCCTATCTCTGCTCGTCACGCTGTCGGCCACGTTTTTCGCCGCCCTCATTGGGCTGCCGCTGGGTGCAATTGTTGCGCTCACAAACTTCCCCGGCCGGCATGCCGTGATCGTCGTGTTGAACGGGCTGATGGGCCTGCCGCCTGTCGTGGTGGGCTTGCTCGTTTTTCTTCTGCTCTCGCGATCGGGGCCACTGGGCCCGCTGGGGCTGCTCTTCACGCCCACGGCGATGGTGATCGCGCAGACGGTGCTCATCACGCCCATTATCGCCGCGCTCAGCCGTCAGGTCATCGAGGATCTGTGGACCGAGTACCGCGAAGAGCTGATGGCCATGGAGGTCGGCCCGCTTACGCGGGTGAAAACGCTGCTGTGGGATGCCCGCTACTCGCTCGTGACGATCTTGCTGGCGGGTTTCGGCCGCGCTGCCGCCGAGGTCGGCGCGGTCATGATCGTCGGCGGCAACATCGAGAACTTCACACGCGTGATGACGACGACCATCGCGCTCGAGACCTCGAAGGGCAACCTGCCGCTGGCCATCGGTCTCGGCATGGTGCTGATCACGCTGATCATCTTCGTGAATGCGCTGGCCTGGGCTGTTCGACGCTGGTCGGAGGCACATGCTGGATAGAACGGCACATAACGTAGCCATTGGTGCCGGCGTCGTTGGGAGCGACCTGCCCATTCGCCTCACGGGCGTCGATTACCGCGCGGGGACCGTTTCCATCCTCTGCGGCATCGACCTCGAAATTTCGGCTGGTCTGCCCACGGTTCTTCTCGGCCCAAACGGCTCGGGAAAGACCACGTTGCTCAAGCTCGTCATGGGCCTGATCGCGCCTACGGCGGGGACCATCACTTACAACGGTCGTGAAAGGCCGACGCCGGGCTCGCGCGCATTCGTCTTCCAGAAGCCGATGATGCTGCGCAGGTCGGTGGCCGCAAACGTGGCTTATGCGCTGAAGGCGGCGGGCCGGCGGCCGGATCGGCTGGAAATCGCGCGGCTGCTCGCAGAAGTCGGCCTTGCGGGCATGGAGGACCGTCCTGCGCGCAAACTGTCCGGAGGCGAGCAGCAGCGGCTCGCACTTGCACGTGCGCTCGCCCGCGAGCCCGAGGTGCTGTTTCTCGACGAGCCGACGGCGAGCCTTGATCCGGCATCGACCAAGGCGGTCGAGGACATCGTCGCTCGTGTTGCGAGGTCCGGCGTCAAGATTGTGATGACCACCCACGACCTCGGCCAGGCCCGCAGGCTGGCGTCCGAGGTGGTTTTCCTCGCCAAAGGTCGACTGATCGAGCGGGCGCCGGCCGAAGCCTTCTTCACGCAACCTGCAACGGACGAGGCGCGCCGCTTCGTGGCGGGCGAACTCGTTCTCTAACCCAAGGGGAGATCACATGCGCGTTCGGTTCTTGGCCTTTGCCGCCGCCGCATTGGCAGCCGCCAGTTTGATGACGGCGCCTGCGGTCGCACAGGACAAATCCATTATCGTTTCGTCGACGACATCGACCCAGGATTCCGGCCTGTTCGGCTACATCCTGCCGAAGTTCAAGGAGAAGACCGGCATCGATGTGAAGGTCGTCGCCCAGGGCACAGGGCAGGCGCTCGATACGGCCCGCCGGGGTGACGCCGACGTTGTGTTCGTCCACGCCAAGGCGCAGGAGGAGAAGTTCGTCGCCGAAGGCTGGGGCGTGAAGCGCTATCCCGTGATGTACAACGATTTCGTGCTGATCGGCCCCAAGTCCGATCCGGCGAAAGTGAAGGGCAAGGACATTCTGTCCGCGCTGAAGGCGATCCACGATGCGGGCGCGCCGTTCGTCTCGCGGGGCGACAAATCCGGCACCCACGCCGCCGAGCTGCGCCTCTGGAAAGAGGCCGGGCTCGATCCCGCCGGCAGCAAGCCTTCGTGGTATCGCGAGATTGGCCAGGGCATGGGCGCGGCGCTGAACACCGCCAACGCGATGGGTGCCTACGTGCTCGCGGACCGCGGCACCTGGATCTCCTTCAAGAACAAGGAGCAGCTGGAGATTCTGGTCGAGGGCGACGAGCGGCTGTTCAACCAGTACGGCGTCATCCTCGTGAACCCGGAGAAGCACCCGCACGTGAAGAAGGAGTACGGCCAGCAGTTCATCGACTGGCTGATCTCCGACGAGGGGCAGCAGGCCATCGCCGAGTACAAGATCGAGGGGCAGCAGCTCTTCTTCCCGAACGC
>QGVC01000062.1 GCA_003242645.1 Pseudomonadota bacterium | reverse complement strand
CGACTGGGGCCGGTATCGTCTGGAGGTCGCGTCGGCCGACGCGGGCGGTCCAGCTTCCAGCATCGTTTTCACGGCCGGGTGGTATTCAGAGGACGGGACGGACAGTCCAGAGGCTCTCGAGATCGCTCTCGACAAGCCGAACTACAAGGTGGGCGACGTTGCCCGGCTCAAGATCGAGGATCGCTACGGCGGCCGCGCGTTCGTTGCGGTCCTGGGTGATCGCCTGCTGGCGAGCCAGGAGGTCGAGCTGCCGAAAGGAGGCGGCGAACTGACGATCCCGGTCGAGCGTGACTGGGGGCCCGGCGCTTATGTCACGGCCATGCTTTATAGGCCGATGGATGAGCAGGCCAAGCGGATGCCAAGCCGGGCGATCGGCGTCGCATGGCTGCCGCTGGACCAGAGCGCACGAACGCTGAACGTTTCCTTGGAAGCTCAGCCGCAGGTGCGGTCCGGCGCAGGCCTTACGGTGCCAATCAAGCTTGAAGGGCTGGCGTCTGAGGAAGAGGCGCGTGTCACAGTCGCCGCCGTGGACGTCGGCATCCTTAACCTGACGCGGTACGAGGCACCGGCCCCGGAGCGCTGGTTCCTAGGACAGCGCCGTCTCGGTACGGAGATCCGCGATTACTATGGGCGGCTTATCGACGGCATGCGCGCAGAGCGTGGCCGGTTGCGTTCCGGCGGAGATGCGGAAGCCGGTATGGGGATGCAGGGCAGCCCGCCTGACGGGCAAACGGTCGCTCTGTTCTCCGGCATCGTCCGTGTTGGACCCGATGGTGCTGCTCAGGTCCATTTCGACCTGCCGGATTTCAACGGCACTGTTCGCCTGATGGCTGTGGCCTGGACGCGCGACAAGGTCGGGCACGGATCAGCAGATGTTGTGGTGCGCGATCCGGTGGCTGTCACCGCCTCAGCTCCACGCTTCTTGACGCTGGGTGATCAGGCGCGGCTCGAGGTCGATCTGCATAATGTTGAAGGCGTCACCGGACCTTTCTCGCTCACGGTTGAGCAGGAAGTCGCGGATGGAAGCCTAACGACACTGGCCGAGCGCGAGCTGGTGCTGGCCGCAAACGAGCGCAAGAGCGAGTCTTTCACCATCGCGCCGGAACACGTCGGTCAGACCACGTACAGGATCGCGATTGCCGGGCCAGGCGGGCTCGAAATACGACGCAGCCTGACGCTCGATGTGAAGCCGCCAGCCGGCGACATCCGTCGAGTGACCATCAGCAAGCTGGCGCCCGGTGCCAGCCTCACGCTCGGAGCTGATCTCCTATCCGACTTCATCCCCGGCCTGACCCGGGTGTCTGTCAGCGTTGGGCAGGCGGCTGGGTTGGATGTTCCTGGGCTGCTGACGCAACTCGATCGCTATCCGTACGGTTGTGCCGAGCAGGTGACCAGCCGCGCGCTGCCGTTGCTCTATGCCAATCAGCTCGCGGTCACGGCTGGGCTGCCACCTGACAACGAGCTCAGACAACGGATCGAAGATGCGATCGCACGCGTCTTCGAGATGCAAGATTCCTCGGGCGCATTCGGCACTTGGGGGCCGAGTGGTGGCGACATGTGGCTGACGAGCTACGTCACGGAGTTCCTGACGCGCGCCCGCGAGCAGGGCTTCTCCGTGAAGCCGCAAGCGTTCGAGCTGGCGCTCGACCGGCTGCAGAACTTCGTCAACTACGCGCAGGATTTCGAGCACGGCGGCGAGGACCGGGCCTATGCGCTCTACGTTCTGGCCCGGAACGGCCGGGCGCCGATTGGCGAGGTCCGCTATTACGCGGATACGCGTCTTGATCGCTTCACGACGCCGCTCGCCAAGGCGCAGCTCGCTGCGGCGTTGGCGATGCTGGGAGATCGGGCGCGTGCGGAAGACGTCTTCCGGCAGGCTCTCGCCTCGGCTGACGCAGCCGATCGCAACGATCGGCGGGACTTTTGCTCGCTGCTTCGCGACCGGGCAGCGCTCGTCACGCTCGCCTCGGAAACGCGTACGGCGTGGGATGGCGCCCAGCCTCTGGTCGCTACCCTTGGCCAGACGTATGCCGCCAGAGCCCACACATCCACTCAGGAGCAGGCGTGGCTCCTGCTCGCCGCCCGGGCGCTGACGGATCAGAGCCGCGATGTCCGGCTCTCGGTCGACGGCGCGGCGCACATTGGCGCCTTCAATCGCAGCTTTGCTGCGGACGAAATCCGGGCGGGTGACGTCGTCATCCGGAATGAAGGGCAGTCGACTGTCGATGTCGTGTTGTCGGTTACCGGAGCCGCCATGACGCCGGAGCCGCCGATCGCGCGCAGCTTCAAGATCGACCGCGCCTTCTACGCGCTCGACGGCACTCCGATCGACCTCGGGAGTTTAACAGGAGGTGTTGGACAGGTTCGGCAAACCGATCGGTTCGTCGTCGTTCTAAAAGTCGAGGCGGATGTTCGTGGACGGATCCTGCTCGTCGATCGTCTGCCGGCCGGATTGGAGATCGAAAATCCGCGTCTCGTCGACAGTGCGGACCTCAGGAACTTTCCGTGGCTCAGGACGTCCGTACAGCCAGAGCATACGGAATTCCGGGACGATCGGTTCGTTGCAGCGTTTGATCTGGGAGCGGACGAGGGCCCCGAGAGCAGAGGGAGGCGTCCAAGATCGTTAACAATTGCCTACATGGTGCGCGCGGTTTCGCCGGGCAGCTACATCCACCCGGCAGCGACGGTTGAAGACATGTACCGGCCTGAGCGCTTTGCGCGGACGGCATCCGGCAGACTGGAGGTCATGACGAGGCAATAGGCGAGGGAATAGCTGCGGTGGACGAAGCGATACAAACCAAGACCAGGGGGGATCGATGGCTCATCCTGATGGGCTCAGCCCTCCTGGTTGTGGTGCTGGCGGTCTTCGGCGCAGTCCGGCTAACCATGATCATGCTGGGGCCGCCTCCGCTCGCCGCAGCGGAGCGGGTGTCGGCCACCGTCGTCGATCGGGACGGCAACTTGCTCAGAGCGTTCACCACGCCGGAGGGCCGCTGGCGGCTGCCCGTCAAGGTCGAAGAGGTCGATCCGCGCTACATTTCGATGCTCCTGGCCTATGAGGATCGTCGGTTCTGGGATCACTGGGGCATCGATCCGTTAGCCGTTGCCCGGGCGGTCTACCAGTTCGTTCGTAATGGGCACATCGTCTCCGGTGCCTCCACGCTGACAATGCAGGTGGCGCGCCTGCTCGATGGCGTGCATGTGCGAACGCTGGCCGGAAAATGGCGCCAGGCCGTCCGTGCCCTGCAGCTGGAGCAGGAGTTGTCGAAAGAGGAAATCCTCGAGCTCTATCTCCTGCTCGCGCCTTTCGGCGGCAACCTCGAGGGCGTGCGGGCGGCATCGCTTGCCTATTTCGGCAAGGAGCCGCGGCGGCTGTCGATTGCCGAGGCGGCGCTTCTCGTTGCGCTCCCCCAGTCACCGGAATGGCGCAGGCCGGACCGCCGCCCGGATGCCGCCCGCTGGGCCCGCGATCGCGTGCTCAGCCGCATGGTGGAGGAGGGCATCATCACGGAGGCCGAGTTCGAGCGTGCGCGTAAGGAGCCCGTTCCACGGACTCGCCGCGATTTCCCGCGTTTCGCACCCCATGCCTCTGAAACGGAGGTGCTCGAACGGCCGCATCGCAACCTGCACCGCCTGACTCTTTCCCGCGAGCTGCAGGCGCAACTTGAGACGCTGGCCCGGGAGCATGCAAGGGCGCTCGGCCGGCGGATTTCGGCTGCGGTGCTCGTCGTTGATAATCACACGGGTGAAATTCTCGCCCATGTCGGATCATCGGATTATCTCGACGAGGCGCGGTTCGGCGCCATCGACATGACCGGCGCAATCCGATCGCCGGGCTCCACCTTGAAGCCCATCATCTATGGCTTGGCCTTCGAAGCGGGCCTCGCGCATCCCGAAACGCTGATCGAGGATCGGCCGACCCGCTTTGGGCAGTATGCTCCGAAGAATTTCGACGAGGATTTTCGCGGCTCGGTGACGATCCGGGAGGCCCTGGCCCACTCGCTCAACATTCCTGCCGTGAAGGTGCTGAATGCCGTGGGCCCGGCACGGTTGATCGCCCGGATTCGCAGTGTCGGTGTGGAGCCGGTTCTACCAAGCCATGAGCAGCCGAGCCTTGCCGTTGCCCTTGGCGGCGTCGGCTTGAGCTTACGGGATCTGGCCACCCTTTTCGTCGCGATCGCTCGCGGTGGCGAGGCCATCGAGCTCCGCCATCGCTATGACGAGGGCGAGGTTGGGCAGCAGAAGCTGCAGGCGTCTACAAAGAGGCTGATGTCGCCCGTCGCGGCCTGGTATGTGGCCGACATCTTGAAATCTGCTCCACCACCCACAGCCAATCTCGGCGGCGCAATCGCGTACAAGACTGGGACCTCCTACGGCTACAAGGACGCGTGGGCCGTGGGGTTCGACGGCGCCCACACGGTTGCGGTCTGGGTCGGAAGGGCCGATGGCACCTCGACCCCGGAGCTCACAGGCCGGCTCGCTGCAGCGCCGCTGCTTTTTGAAGCTTTCCAGCGGATTGGAACGCAGCGGGTGCCGCTCGCTTCCCCGCCCCCCGGCGTGCTCCAGGTGTCGGGCGGAGCCCTCCCTCCGCCGCTCCGGCGCTTCGCGGAGCCGGGTGAGGGTACCTCCGTCATCGGAGCCTACCTTGAGCCGCCTGTGCAGATCGCCTTTCCGCCCGACCGAGCGGAGCTGGACCTCGGCGACGCGGATGGTCTGCTGTTGCTCAAGGCCGATGGGGGCGTGCTGCCGCTGACCTGGATGGTGGATGGGCAGCCGATTCCCTCCGATTCGCACCGCCGCGAGGTCGTCTGGCAGCCAGAAGGACGCGGCTTCGTGAAGCTGACCGTGACCGACGCCAAAGGTCGGGTTGACCGCGTGAGCATACGTCTCCGCTGACCTTCAACATCCTTAAGCCGCTCACAAGACTAAGAGGATTGCCGTCTGGCCAACGTGCATGCGGCCGCGGTAGGCTCCGACCGAAGGTATCGAAAGGCACGCGCATGAGCTTGGCGTCCCTCATTCGGCTGCTGACCGTGCTGCTGGGCTCGACTCTTCTCGCGGCTTGCGGAGAGCAGGACGGGGACCGGCTGCCGGAAGTTGGAGCGCGGATCGATCAGACGTCCGTTTCCGGCGTTTCCGCGGGCGCGTACATGGCCGGGCAGTTCCAGCTCGCGCATGGGCGCGATGTGATCGGCGCCGGGATCATCGCGGGAGGCCCCTGGGGCTGCGCCGAAAGCCTTTATGCTGACGTCATGCCCGGCCCGGGAACGGCCTTCATCAATCTCTCCCGCGCGATGAACGGCTGTATGCTGAACGCTCTACAGGCCTGGGGCATTCCGGACCCGCAATGGCTCGCCAAACGCGCCAATCAGCTCGCAGCAAAGGACCGAATCGATCCGATTGATGCCGCCAGACGCGACCGCGTCTACCTCTTCACGGGTCGCGAGGACCGCACAGTCGTTCCCGCCATCGTCGCTGCGGCGCGCGACTTCTATCGCGCCATCGGCATCGGCGACGATCAAATCATGTTCGTGCACGACTTGCCGGCGGGCCATGGCTTCGTCACCGAGGACGCCGGCTTGGCATGTGACGCAACCGCATCGCCCTACATCGTCGACTGCGATTACGATATGGCGGGAGCGCTGCTCCGGCACATCTATGGTCCGCTCGAGCCGAGGACAGAGAAGCCGGCCGGCGAGGTCATCACCTTCGATCAAGGTGAGTTCCTTGACGGCTTGGGCAGCCACGGCATGGCCGATACAGGCACGGTCTATATCGCGCCGGGCTGCCGCGATGGCGCTGGGTGCCGGGTGCACATTGCCTTTCACGGCTGCAACCAGAACACCGCTGCCGTGGGTGACGCGTTCATCACCGAGACCGGTTTTCTGAATTGGGCCGACAGCAATCGGCTGATCGTGCTCTTCCCGCAAGTGAGCAGCACGCCCGCCAACCCCCAGGCCTGCTGGGACTGGTGGGGCTACACCGGCCCTCAGTTCTTGACGCGGGACGCACCGCAGATTGTCGCAGTGCGCCGGATGCTGCTGCGGCTAGCGGCCTCACCTTCGATGATCTAGAGCAAAGCGCGCGCCGATTTCGTGTGCAATAGTCGGCCTCCCGGGCTTCCCGGGAGATCATCGTCAGCCACGGCGCAATCAAAATGGGGGGACACATGATGACCGCCGCACGCGTGGAGTTGGGCCGCGTTGCCAGTGCCAGACGCTTCATCAGCGGCGACGGGCTCCGTGCGGTGCTGGCGCTCGTTGCGCTCGTGGTTTGGGTGTTGAACAGTCCGTTTCCGTCGATCGTCTCATCCGATGCTCAGACGGAGGAGCGCGCCGCGACGGCAGAGCCGGGTGCAGCGCCCGAGGCCGAACGCGCCGTACGACGTGAGCACAAGTTCGGCGGCTATGGCGGTGTCTCCTACACGCATCCCAGCGCCGTGCGCATCGTCAATCCCGACCTGACGGATTTCACCGCCAGCGGCTTCAATTGGATTGGGCGACCATTCAAGAGCCCGATCTACTACGGTTTGAGGACACAGCACTGGCTGCCTGGGGCGCTCACCGGCACCATGATCGACTTCACGCACGCCAAGGCGATCGCGGTGAAGGACGATGTCGCGACCTTTTCAGGGGTGCTCAACGGCGAGCCGTTGCCGCCGCGTGCGAAGGTCGGCGATGTTTTCACACACCTTGAGTTCAGCCACGGCCACAACATGCTGACCCTCAACGGGTTGGTTCGGCTGCCGTGGTCACTTCTGCCGGTGCGGCCCTATTTCGGGTTGGGGGGCGGCCTATCGTTCCCTCACACTGAGGTTGGCCTTCGCGCTGAAACCGGTAAGCGCACCTACGAGTATCAGTTCGCCGGTTTTGCCGGGCAGGTTCTGGCGGGCATCGAGATCCCGCTGGGGCGTGCGTCGCTGTTCTTCGAGTACAAATTCAGCTATGCGCCTTACAGCGTGCCGCTCTCCCACGAGCCCAACGGTTGGGTCTTCGTGACAGACGTGTGGCGGCAGTTTCGGGCCTGGTGGATGGGCGAAGAACCGCCCGGCGGCATGTTGACGACGACGCTTGCCACTCACCACGCGATCGGCGGAGTGTTGGTCCGCACCAGCTCTGCGGTGCCGGTGAAAAAATAGCGCTGGCTCTCTTCCCTTGCAGCTCTATCGTGTGGGTGCGCTGCTGAAGCAAGGCTCCAGCAGCGCCTCATAGCTTTGCCGCCCGCGTGCTCACCACTCGATTGTGGGCCGATAGTCCGGGGTGCCCCAGTGCCGAATTCGCGGCGGGCGAGACGATTCGTCCGACGGCAACATTCCATAATGCCTGGCAAGCCGCGTCAGCGCGAGCTGCAGCACGACCTTGCCGGAACGCTGGGGCCAGCCCGCCGCCTTCTCGGCTTCCTCCAGCCCCTTCAGGTGACAGCAGACGTCGATCAGGATGCCGGACAGCTCAGGCCCCACGGCTTTGAGCGCCTGCCGCACGCGCTCCCGCGCCGCGATGACGTGATCCTGAAGCTCGATGCCGGCTCCCGGTGCTGCGCGACGCTGCCTGCGGCTTGAGTATGTGGCGTCCCAGGTGGAGGTGACCTTCGGCGTCATCTGGGCGAACCAGAAGTCCGCCCGCAGACGTTCGCCCGCCGCGAACTGTTCGTCAGTGATGAGCGGTTTGCCGTCCTTGTCGCGCCGACGTCGGAGCCATGAGAGTGGACTCTCTGCCTCGTTGACCGCCGGGGCCGACGATGAAGGCCGGGTTTGCTTCGCCGCTGCTGCTTCAGCCGCGGTTGCATTGAATTCGGCGCGTAAAGCCGCGAGAGCCTTTGGGGTTGGGCCAAGGCGGTTTTCGCCGATGTCACGCAAGAGACCAGCCTCGATTGCTGCGGTCAGAGTCTTACGATCAACCTTGGCCACGGGTTTGCTGAATTGATTACGGGGAGAGTAGGCCTCGGCACCGCCGGCCGTGAGCGTAAGGTACGAGCCCTGGCGAGCGAGCACGCGCAGCCACGCTGGCGCAGGGCGGCCATCGAGAAATTCCATCGCGCAACCTTTTGTCTTCCGAGGGAGTTGGGCTCGGGTCACTCCAGGTCGGAGTAGTCCTGGGACGGCGGTGCGTAGACGAGCACCTTGATCACGTTCTCCAGGAGCTGGAGTGCGCGGTCGAAGTCCGGCTCTTCCTCCCGCTTTCGCTCGACAACTTGGCATGCATGGGCTGCCGTTGTGCGGTCGCGGCCGAACAGCTCACCGGCCTCGGTGAGGGTGAGCCCGCAGACCACATGTGCGAGGTACATCGCGACCTGTCGCGCCATGGCCACTTTTGCACGCCCCCGCGTCGGGCGGCGGATCAGCTCAAGGTCGATGGCAAAAGCGCGAGTGACGATCTGCTCCAGAATGCTCTTGAGATTCCACAGCTCGTCCTTTCCCTCGGACGCCTCTCCATAGCGTTCGTGGGTGTGCCAAGACGCAGCAGAATGCATGAAGATTTTCCCCCAGCTTGATTATTACCGGTTCCTTCCGGCTTGTGGACGCAATGAGGATAAGGCCAAGCTAGGCTATCCCCGGGGAGATGCTGGGCTTTAGGTGAATGGCGGGGATAAGTCGCAGTAGGGTTAAGAGCGCGTTAACATCCTCCATCGACCGATTGAATTTTCAAGGAGATTCTTCGGCTATCCGGCTACGGGCACAGAGTTATCCCCGCTGGCTTCGGCAGCGCGATCCTGTCCTCCTTTGAGGCAGGAGTGAAAATAATGCAGACAGCGGAGCGAACGGTTGCGAGGCCAGTGGCAACTGGCGCTCGCCGCCATCATCATCGCAAACCTGGTCGAATGCGAACGGCGCCGGCGGCCGAGACTTCCACTGGCGCGGCGAGCTACGACCGGAAGCGGGATCTGCCAGGCTTGCTGGCGCTATGGCCTTGGGAGATCGAGGATACGAGCCTTGAGGGCCACCGGCGTCTGGTTGATCTGCTGCGTCGAGCGCTGCGGCAGGAAAGGCAGCGAGGCCTCAAGGGGCATTGGACCTACGACGTTGCACGTCACGCTCGGCTTCTTTCGGCCTACAAATGCGAATTTGCTGCTTTCAAGGCGAGGCTGGCGCGGGAAAGTACCAAAACGAAGTTAACTCAGTAATCGTAAAGTACTGGAAACAAACCAAAAAGCGCCTCCGATGTTGGAGGCGCTTCCGTGCAACTGCTGATCAGCTGGCGTTTGTTGTTGCGCGCCGCGTGCCAAGGCCCATCTTCTTAGCCAATGCAGAGCGCGCAGCGGCATAGTTCGGCGCGACCATGGGGTAGTCGGCAGGCAGCCCCCACTTCTCGCGATACTCCTCGGGCGTGAGATTGTAGTGCGTGCGCAGGTGGCGCTTGAGGGATTTGAACTTCTTTCCGTCCTCGAGACAGATGATGTAGTCGGGCGTCACAGAGCGCTTGATCGGAATCGCGGGCCGCAGCTCCTCACGCTCAGGTGTGGGCGAGTTGTTCGCTACGCGACTGAGAGCCTGATGAATATCCTGGATGAGACCCGGCAGCTCCGAAGCAACGACCTCGTTGTTACTTACATAGGCAGAGATGATCTCGGCCGTCAGCTCGACGAGCTTGGTTTTGGCCATCTCGTCCATTTTCTTCTCCATCAGTCACAACCCCCGGACGTATTTATTGAGAGCAGAACAACCGGCCGCGAAGGCAATGCTCTCAGTAGTGTGATAGTTTATGCGCCCAAACAACCTGCGTGAGCAGTTCAGGCTGAGTTTATGGACAACAGCTGGATTGGGATGTCAATACTGGCTCAAGCTCAACTAAAAGCTTTTGCGAACAAAAATAGGCTTAGTTGCACAGACGTATTTGGAGAGATGTGCCATTTTACTGTCTCTGCAGTTGCAAGTGAGCCACGACACTCACGACTTGCTTGCAGGGACAGTGCTGAAAGTTCCGAGAGGGATGTTGCGTACGTCTAGCAAGGGTCCTGACTCGGGCCAAAACATGGCAAACAGCCGGAAGTGAGCGAGCGCTTGCGTGGCACGCCCGTTTGGATGTCGTGAGGTCGAAGAGCGCCGCTGGTTTGCGGCTCCCGTCAGGTCGCACGACTTCATATATGAATGGCAGGCGTGTTCTGCGCCGGACCATGCTTGCCGGCAAGATGCACAGGAGGGCCCGTGATGCCGGACGAAACGCCGCCGCGGCGTGAGCCTGAGATCGTCAAGTCCGAGGCCGAGTGGCGACGGCAGCTGACGCCCGAGCAGTTCTACGTCACCCGGCAGGACGGCAACGAGCGCGCCTTCACCCATCCCTATTACAGCGAGAAGCGGCCTGGCACGTATCATTGCGTCTGCTGCGGTGCTCCGCTGTTCTCATCGCGCGACAAGTTCGATCCAGGGACAGGCTGGCCAAGCTTCACTCAGCCGATAAGTCGGGATGCAATCGTCGAGCGGGAGGATCGCGCGCTGTTCATGCGCCGAGTCGACGTGCGATGCGCCCGTTGCAATGCTCATCTCGGCTACGTTTACACCGATGGGCCGGGGCCGACCGGACTTCGCTACTCCCTCAACGGCGTGGCGCTCCAGCTCAGGCCTGAGGTGGAGGTTCGATAGCTTTCCCGAACGAAAAATGTCATTCCTGATCGAAACGAAGGAATTGCCAGGGTCTTGAGTCAACCTGGCGAAAATTCGGAGAAGTTGTTCATGGATGCTGCCGCCCGAAATTCCTCTCAGCCCACAGCCAGCGCAAGAGGCGTAGCTCCGCCGAAGGCCGAGAAGAAGCCCGTCAAGTCTGTCTGGCACGGCGTCGAGCTGGTCGACGAATATGCCTGGCTACGCGCCGAGAATTGGCAAGAGGTGATGCGTGATCCCTCCCGCCTTCCAGCCGAGATTCGGGCGCACCTCGAAGCTGAGAACGCTTACACGGAGGCGGTGCTCGCGGATACGCGAGAGCTCCAGGAGCAGCTCTTTCAGGAAATGAAAGGCCGCATCAAGGAAGACGACAGCTCTGTGCCGGCTCCTGATGGGCCGTGGGAGTACTACACGCGCTATGAGACAGGTGCGCAATACCCGCTGATATGCCGGCGGCGGCGCGGAGGCGGGCCTGAGCAAATTCTGCTCGACGGCAACAAGGAAGCGGAGGGAAAAGCTTACTGGCAGCTCGGTGGAACGGCGCACAGCCCAGACCACAAGCTCTTGGCTTACGCCGTCGATGAAAGGGGATCTGAGCTCTACACCATTCGCGTGCGAGATCTCGAAACGGGCGCCGATCTTCCCGATGCCATTCTCAATACGCGGGGCGGAATGGCATGGGCGAACGATAATCGCTCCTTGTTCTACGTTCGACTCGACGACCACCAGCGCCCGCGGTTCGTCGGCCGGCATCTCATCGGCACTCCGAGCGAGCAGGACACCATCGTGTATCACGAGCCCGACGCCGGCTTTTACGTGGGTTTGGGCTACACGCAGTCACGCAAGTTCATCGTCATCGATGCTCACGATCATCAGACGAACGAATGTTATCTAATCGATACCGATGCGCCGGACGAGCCGATGCGGCTCATATCAGCGCGGCAGACCGGCCACGAGTACGGCGTCGATCACCACGAGGACCAGCTCATCATCACGACGAACTCGGGCGGTGCGGAGGATTTCCGCATCTGCACAGCGCCCCTCTCTGCGCCTGGCATGGAGAATTGGCGCGACTTGGTGCCCCATAAACCTGGCCGGCTGATCCTTGAGACGGTCGCCTTCAAAAATCACCTGGTTCGCCTCGAGCGTGAGGATGGGCTTCCGCGGATCGTCATCCGACGCTTTTCCGATGGGGCCGAGCACGCCATCGCCTTCGACGAGGAAGCCTACTCGCTCGGCATTTCGCCGGGATACGAGTACGACACGACGACTCTTCGATTTACGTATTCCTCGATGACCACGCCGGCGCAGGTTTTCGACTACGACATGGAGACTCGCGACCGCGTGCTGCGGAAAACTCAGGAGGTGCCGAGCGGCCATAATCCGGAGGACTACATCACAAAGCGGCTCTACGCGCCGGCTCCCGATGGCGAAACGGTGCCGATCAGCCTGCTTTATCGCAAGGGGACGCCGATTGACGGTTCTGCACCGCTGTTTCTCTACGGCTACGGCAGCTACGGAATTTCCATCCCGGCGAGCTTTTCGATTTCACGATTGTCGCTCGTGGACAGAGGCTTCATTTATGCCATCGCGCACATTCGCGGCGGCAAGGAGAAAGGATATCGCTGGTACAAGCAGGGCAAGCATAAAACGAAGCGAAATACGTTCACGGACTTCATCGCGGCTGCCGAGTATCTTGTGTCTCAAGGCTATACCCGCCGAGGACGGATCATCGCGAATGGCGGATCGGCGGGCGGCATGCTGGTCGGGGCTGTCGTGAATATGGCGCCCGATTTATTTCTGGCCGTCATCGCGGATGTGCCGTTCGTCGACGTGCTGAACACAATGCTCGATAAGGACCTGCCGTTGACGCCGCCTGAATGGCCGGAATGGGGCAATCCGATCGAATCCGCGGAGGATTTCGAGCTTATTCGTTCGTACAGCCCCTACGACAATATCGAGCCGAAAGTCTATCCGCACATTTTTGCTTATGCCGGACTCACCGATCCTCGCGTCACCTATTGGGAGCCGGCAAAATGGGTCGCGAGACTGCGTGACAGGAAGCTCGGCGATAATCTGGTGCTTCTCAAGATCAACATGGATGCCGGCCACGGTGGTGCATCGGGCCGCTTCGAGCACCTGAGAGAGATCGCCTTGAGCTATGCGTTTGCGTTGAAGGTGGCGGGGCTTGTCGAGTTGCCTTCGTCTTAATCGAAGCTGGCAGTTTTGATCATTAGCGGAGGCTCGCCGACCCTGTTTCTCGCATCAAGCTGCGCGCCACAGGGAATGCCAGCAGGCAAAGCACACTCATGACCGCGAAGGCGGCTCCACCCAGCCAGCCGAACAACCAGCCTGAGATCGCCATGACGAGTGCCGTCGCCGCGCCAACTCCGACTGTGTTGTAAATGGCTTGGGCCGTTGCCTCGAGCTCGACTGGGACGTAAGTCGCGATGAGCCGCATACACGCTAGGTGAAGCAGCGCGAACGTAATTCCGTGCAGGGGCTGGATAACCGCCAAGACAATTGCGTCCGCAGTTACCGCGGCAACGGCCCAGCGGAATGCTCCGGCCAGTGCTGCGAGCGCAATGCAGCCTGACGGCGTCAGTCGCCGAACGAGCGCTGGCCCGATGAGAAAGAAGACGACGACCTCCGCTACGACTGCCATTGACCATAGCAGGCCGGCGATTTGCGGACCAATGCCTGCTGCGTTCCAGCGGATCATGGCGAAGGTATCATGCATGCCATGACTGCCGAGGATCAGGGCCGCTGCGAGCACCACTTTGCAAAAGACGTTTGAGTGCCATAGAACCCGCGCGCCTTCGCGCTCAATCGCGGGGCCTTCTCGTACCTCAGCAGTGATTTCGGGCACCAGCGCTGTCGCCGCGGCCGCTCCAAGGAGGAGCGCTGCCTGCCACAATAAGATCGACGGCAATCCGAAGGAAGCTATGGCCCACCCCACCGCGATCGACCCAACGATAAAAGCCGCAGAGCCGGTTCCTCGCACCCAGCCATACTCGAACCCCACGCGTGGGCGATGGGCAGCCACGACGGAAAGCGGGTCGGCCAGCGGCGAGCCGGGGGAGAGCCCGAGGG
>QGVC01000402.1 GCA_003242645.1 Pseudomonadota bacterium | reverse complement strand
TGGACATTGAGACCGTGCGCAAACATGAGGGCCGCGCCCTGCTTCATGTTGGCGTGCAGGTGATCCTTGTAGATATCGGCCTGCAGCTCGTCGGGCGTCAGCATCATCACCACGTCGGCCCACTTGGCGGCGTCCGCGACCTCCATCACCGGCAGGTTCTCTTTCTGGGCCTTCGCCGCTGAGGGGGAGCCCTTCCGCAGAGCAATCGCCACCTCCTTGACGCCGGAGTCGCGCAGGTTCAGCGCATGCGCGTGCCCCTGACTGCCGTAGCCGACGATGGCGACCTTCTTGGTCTTGATCAGATTGATGTCCGCATCACGATCGTAATAGACGCGCATGACTGCTCCTCTCCAAAATGCGTCTCACTTCACGTAACTGTTCGGGGGCGACTTGCTGGCCGCGAACCGAATTCTGCGCCCGGGACCCTAGCGGGGGACCATAGAAATTCCAACCAATTCCGCAATAAGGGCGCGAACTTCCTCAAGCACGTGATCCGGAACCCTGCCGGCTGGCCGAAACCCGCGCGCCTGGTGGTCAAGCGTCCGTAGCTGGTCGACCAGAATGGCGCCCTTGATACCAACGCCTTCGGGAAGGATCACCTTCGTCGGCCAAGGCTTGAGGTTGGAGGTAATGGGGCAGACGATTGCCCTTCGCGAATGCTGGTGGAAGAGGCGTGAGGTCAACACGAGCGCCGGACGCTGGCCGGCCTGTTCCGTACCCCGGACCGGATCGAGATCAACCCAAACGATATCTCCGGCATCCGGAAGCTCACCTGTGCCAGCTGTAGTCGTCATCGATGATTTCCGCGCCTACCTCTGGCCCCCACTCCTCGGTTGCCGGCTCGTTTTCCGGCCCTAGCCGCTCCATCTCGGCCACCATCTCGGCGAGCGTAGGATACTTGCGCCGGGCCACAGGCCGCATCCGGACGGAGCCGTTTTCGATCTCGAGATCGACGGCCTGCCCCTCTTCAAGGCGTAGATCGTCGGCGATGGCTTTGGGTAGCCGCACCGCCAGACTATTTCCCCATCGGGATACACGTACCTGCATGGCATGACTCCTTTCCCCGGATATACACCGTATATCCAGACTTGCAAGGAGCGGCTGCCAGCTTCAGCTCAGTGGGTTGCCTTCGGGAGCTCGTTGATCGAAGCGACGTACCACTCGTCGGCCTTTACGATGGCGGGGTTCTCGCCGTTCTCGTAAATCCAGCTGTCGACCGCCCAGCGCACGCCGGTCTCTTTCTCGTAGATGGTCGCAGTCCAATGGGTCCAGCCCGCGACGCCGCGCAGGTAGTTCTCCTTCGCAAATGGCTGGCCGACGGTATGATGCTTCAGCAGGCCCTCGTTCTGCAGGACGGTGAGATAACTGGTGGTGTTAGTAGCCTCATCCACACAGTCCTGCTGGGTCGGATCGCCTGAACCGGAAAAATCCATTCCCGGGCGATCATGCTTGGTGCCGATCACCTCGCCGGTACGCCGCTCCATCCAGCCGATGGCGTAGGCGATGGCACGGCGCTCCTCATGCGGCGTGTCCGCCTTCTTCGTTTTCTCCATCAGCTTCTTGATTTCGGCGATGTCGGACTGGGTGAAGGTGAACTTGGTCTTCTCCCGGCAACCGTAAGCATGGCAAACGGTAACGGTCCGGTTGCGCGGCGGGTCGACCTTGAAAACTGTATAGTGATCGACGCCTATGGCGTGCTCGTACGAGCAGCCCCCGGCCAACAATCCAAGCAGGGCTGCCAGGCTAGCCCCCCACCCCCGTGCAACCATTTCCCTCCAACCCCACCAGCAGCAATCCGTCGCGGCCGCATATGCTCACGCTGACAATCTTTTACTATCTCACAGATTCCACCGAAGGTACCCCAGCGCGTTGAGGGGGAGAGGCTTTTTCGTTACGTTGGAGCACCATGGCCACAGCAAAGCCCATTCACGTGATCGGCGGCGGGCTTGCCGGCTCCGAGGCAGCCTGGCAGATCGCGCGCGCCGGCGTTCCCGTCGTTTTGCACGAGATGCGGCCGATCCGCGGGACCGAGGCCCATAAGACCGATGGGCTGGCGGAGCTCGTCTGCTCCAACTCGTTCCGCTCCGACGACTGGGAGACGAACGCGGTCGGGCTGCTGCATGAGGAGATGCGGCGCGCCGACTCCCTCATTATGGCCGCTGGCGATAAGCACAAGCTGCCGGCCGGCGGCGCGCTCGCCGTGGACCGCGAGGCTTTCTCCGCCGAGGTGACCGCGCGGCTTTCGGCCTTACCCAACGTGACGATCGAGCGGGGCGAAGTCGCCGGCCTGCCACCCGAGGATTGGGACAGCGTCATCATTGCGACGGGACCGTTGACGTCGCCCGCCTTGAGCCAGGCCATTCTCGAGCTGACGGGCGAGGACGCCCTCGCCTTCTTCGATGCCATCGCGCCGATCGTGCATTACGACACGATCGACATGTCCGTCGCCTGGCGGCAGTCGCGCTATGACAAGGCGGGCCCCGGCGGCACGGGGGCGGACTACATCAACTGCCCGCTCGACAAGGAGCAGTACGAGCGCTTCGTCGACGCGCTGCTTGCTGGCGAGAAGACCGAGTTCCGCGAGTGGGAGAAGAACACGCCCTACTTCGACGGCTGCTTGCCCATCGAGGTGATGGCCGAGCGCGGCCGGGATACATTGCGCTTCGGGCCGATGAAGCCGGTCGGCCTTTCCAATCCGCATAAGGGCGGCGAGCGGCCCTACGCGGTGGTGCAGCTGCGGCAGGACAATGCGCTTGGCACGCTCTGGAACATGGTTGGCTTCCAGACGAAGCTGAAGTACGGCGAGCAGGTGCGCATTTTCCGGATGATTCCGGGGCTCGAGAATGCCGAGTTCGCCCGGCTCGGCGGCCTGCATCGCAACACGTTCATCAACAGCCCCAAGCTGCTCGACGGGCTATTGCGGCTCAAGGTCCAGCCACGCCTGCGCTTTGCCGGCCAGGTGACGGGCGTCGAAGGCTACGTCGAAAGCGCGGCTATCGGACTCTTGGCGGGGCGTTTCGCTGCGGCCGAGCGGCTGGGCCGCAAGCCTGTGCCGCCTCCTCCGACAACCGCCTTCGGCGCCTTGCTCAACCACATCACCGGCGGTCACTTGTCGGAGGATCGCATCGAATCCGGGCCGCGCTCGTTCCAGCCGATGAACATCAACTTCGGCCTCTTCCCGCCGCTGGAGCCCGGTGAGGAAGGCTCCGGCCTCAAAGGCAAGGAGCGCGGCCGCGCGAAGAAGCGGGCCAT
>QGVC01000061.1 GCA_003242645.1 Pseudomonadota bacterium | reverse complement strand
ACGACATGCTGCTCACGGCCGGCCTCGTCCTCGCCATTCTCGAGGCTTCGCGCCGGGCCGTTGGCCCAATCTTTCCTGGGCTGGTGTTGCTCGGCATCGCGTATGCATTTTTCGGCCAGTACTTGACTGGCCCGCTCGCCCACCGCGGCTTCGATGCCGCCTTTATTACCGAGACACTCCTGCTCGGAGATCTCGGTGTCTGGGGCTTGCTGACCGGCGTAGCAGGCACGACGATTGCCGCTTTCGTGCTGTTTGGCAGCACCCTGCTCTTCACCGGCGCGGGGCAAACGTTCATGGATCTGGCCATCCGGATCGCCGGGCGCAGCCGTGGTGGCGCGGCGAAAATCGCCACGATCGCCTCGGGCCTCTTCGGCACGATCAGCGGCAGCGCTGTCGCCAATGTTGCTACCACGGGAAATTTCACCATTCCGTTGATGCAGCGGCTTCGCTATCCGAGCAATTTCGCTGCTGCCGTCGAAGCTGTCGCCTCGACTGGCGGCCAAATCGCGCCGCCCATCATGGGAGCCGCAGCCTTCGTCATGGCTGAAATCATTGGCGTCAGCTATGCGCAAATCATGGTTGCGGCCATCCTCCCTGCCATTCTCTTTTATCTCGGCGTGTTTCTGACCGTCCACATTGCTGCGGTTCGCATGGGGCTCCCGCTGGTGCCGGAGGACGAATTGCCCAGCTGGTCTGCGGTCCTAACTGTGGCCAGGCTCTTTCCGATCGTTGTGGCATTTGCGGCCTTGCTCACAGGGATATTTTCCGGCCGCTCTGTTCAAACCTCCGCATTCTGGGGAATTATCAGCCTCTTCTTGTCCCACCTCATCTTGCGCGTTCGCTCCACAGACGACCTGCGCAGCACCGGTAAACTCATCTTCGATGCGCTCGAAGACGCAGGACGTACTCTCGTGCTGATCGGAATTTTGCTGATCGGCGCTCAGATCCTCGTATCGCTCATCAACATGACCGGCGTCGGAGTTGCCCTGTCATCGTATCTAGCGAGCGCGGCCGGCTCCTCGACATTTCTGCTTGCAGGTCTCGTCGGCGCGATCTGCCTCATTTTGGGCATGGGGATACCGACGACGGCCGCATATGTTCTGGTCGCCTCTGTTCTTGCGCCGGCGATGACGCAGGTCGGAATTCCCGCGCTCACCGCACACATGTTCGTCTTTTATTTCGCGACCATTTCTGTCATTACGCCGCCCGTCTGCGTTGCGGTCTTCGTTGCGTCAGGCATTGCGAAGACGCCATGGCTGCCCACCGCTTTTGAAGCGTGCAAGCTTGGAGCGGTGACCTATGTCGTACCGTTCCTTTTCCTGATCTACCCTGGAATGCTCGCCGAAGGCTCCTGGGAGCAGATCCTTGATGCTGCCGCGTCGGGCGTCGTGTTCACGGGCGCGTTTGCACTGCTATTCGGCGGCGCAAAGATCACTGGCTGGCGCATCGTGGATATTCTTGCGCCGCTTGTCATAGCCATGCTTGCAATTCACCCCAATCGCCTGGGCCTCGTGGTCGCTGCGATGTTGGCGGCTCTCCTGGCGCTGTTCTGGAGCAAAAGGGTCAAGTCCGCAGAAAGCGGGAACGCATAATCTGCGTTGCCGGACAATTGAAGAGCATCGCAACGCGTCGCTCGGATGAGCTTCGTCAACCCAATCGTGATAACCCGACAGTCCCCGCGATTGGGCGAACCTAATTCCCAGCCGCGAGCCGGCGCTCCACGAACATCGAATACCGGGACATACCGAAGCAGAAGATCCAGAAGATGATCCCTGCGAACACGTAGCCCGTCATCGCAGTGTTGGGTGAGAACCAATTGGAATCGGTCAGGTTTTGCTGGACGCTGCCGAGCAAATCGAAAATGCCGATGATGAGCACCAGGCTCGTGTCCTTGAAGAGACCAATGAACGTATTCACGATCCCCGGGATCACCAGCTTGAGCGCCTGAGGCAGAATCACGAGCGCCATCTTTTGGGAATATGTGAGCCCCAAGGCATCTGCCGCCTCGTACTGGCCGCGCGGGATGGCTTGCAGGCCGCCGCGGATCACCTCTGCGAGATAGGCGGCCGAGAACAAGGCCACCATGATCAAGGCCCGAACCAGCTTGTCGATGGTCCAGCCAGCCGGCAGGAACAGCGGCAGCATCACGGAGGCCATGAAAAGAACGGTAATCAACGGCACACCGCGCACGAATTCAATGAAGCCGACACAGAACATACGCACGATGGGCATATGAGATCGCCGCCCGAGTGCGAGGAGAATGCCGATAGGAAAAGCGCCGGCGATCGCAGTGGTCGCCACCACCAGGGTCACGAGCAGGCCGCCCCACAGCTCCGTGGGCACCACTGGAAGGCCCAGCCCGCCATAAAGCAGAATGAAGGCCAATACGGGAAAAACGACGAACATGTAGATCACGAGGTAGAGCTTACCTCGGACCCACGGAATCATGAGCGGAATGAGCCCTGCAGCGGCGAGCACATAGGTAAGGTTCACCCGCCAGCGCTCTGCCTCCGGATAGCGCCCGTACATGAACTGGCTGAACTTTGCCGTTACGAACGGCCAGCACGCTCCGATCCGGTCGTGTGTGCAATCGGCTCCGCTGCTCCCGGTCCATGTCGCATTGATGAATGCCCAATTCACGACTCCGGAAATCGCGACGTAGGCGATGTAAAGGCCCAGCAACGTGAGCAGCGCATTACTCCAGCTCGAGAACAGGTTCTCGCGCACCCATGCGATCGGGCCCACCGTGTTGCGGGGCGGTGGGCGCATTCTGGAGAGGGAAGCGTCGATTGCGTCTGACATCCGTTCCCTCCTCTACCGCTCGACGAGCGCCATGCGCCGATTGAACCAGTTCATGAACGCCGACGTGAGCAGGCTGATGGTCAAATACACGGCCATCGTCATTGCAATCACCTCGACGGCCTGCCCGGTCTGGTTCAACACGGTGCCGGCAAAGACGCTCACAAAGTCCGGGTAACCAATGGCGACCGCCAGCGAAGAGTTTTTCGTGAGATTGAGATACTGGCTCGTCAGCGGGGGGATGATGATGCGCGCGGCCTGCGGAATCACAACGAGCCGCAACATTTGCCCGTCGGTAAGACCCAGCGCCTTTGCTGCCTCCTTCTGCCCCTTTGGTACGCCGAGAATTCCGGCCCGGACGATCTCAGCGATGAAGCTCGCGGTATAAATTGACAAGCCGAGGAGCAGAGCCAGGAACTCGGGCTGAATGACGAGGCCGCCCTGAAAATTGAAGCCGCGTAATACCGGGTACTCCCAATACATCGGGGACCCGAGCACGAAATAGACGATCAACGGCAGACCCACGATGAGCCCGAGACTGCTGAGAAAGACAGGGAACTGTTGGCCTGTTTGCATCTGGCGCCGGCGAGCCCAGACGTAGAGCCCGATCGAGGCGAGGATGCCGAAAATAAAAGCAGCAACAACGATGCCAAAACCCGGCTCTGTTATAGGCGCCGGGAGATAAAGCCCCCGAACATTGAGAAAGCCTCCGCCGGCAAGCGGAATGCTCTGCCTCGGCGGCGGCAGATTCTTTAGAACCGCGTAATACCAGAAGAAGAGTTGTAACAGTAGCGGGACATTCCGAACGATTTCGATATAGACCGTCGCAAGCCGCGCGATGAGCCAGTTCGACGACAGCCGCGCAATTCCTATGATGAATCCCAGTATAGTCGCGAAAACAATGCCGATAGCCGAGACCAGTAATGTATTGAGCAAACCGACCCAGAACGCGCGGCCGTAAGTTGAAACGTTCGAATAAGGAATGAGCGTTTGCGAGATATCGAATCCGGCGGTCCGGCTGAGGAAATCAAAGCCTGACGCGATATTGTTGCGCTGCAGGTTCTCAGCGACGTTGTTGACGACCCACCACCCAACGAAAACAAGCCCGGCCAGCAGGATAATCTGATAGATCAGCTGCCGGAACTCAGGGCGATAGAGCAGGCTCGGTTTTTCGGTGGCAGCATCCCTGGATCGGCTATGGGTGGTCACCGCCATATGACTTTTATTTCCCTTGCCGGTTCACAATTGCCTGCGGATCGATCGGCAATGGAAGCGGAGACGCCGGCCGTTCCAAGGCCGGCGCAGCATCTTCCGCTTAGCGGATCGGCGGCGCGTATTGGAGGCCACCCTCCGTCCACAACGCGTTAAGACCGCGAGCGATGTTGATGCGGGAGTTCTTGCCAACGTTGCGGTCGTAGATTTCGCCGTAGTTCCCGACGGCCTTGATGATCCTCACGGCCCAATCGTTGTCGAGGCCAATTCCCTGGCCAAAGTCACCCTCGACCCCCAGTAGGCGCCGGATGTCAGGATTGCTGGAGGATTTCATTTCCTCGACGTTGGCTTGGGTGACGCCCAGCTCCTCGGCATTAAGAAGCGCGAAGTGCACCCACTTCACAATCGTGAACCACTGGCTGTCGCCCTGCCGCACGGAGGGGCCAAGCGGCTCCTTCGAAATGATCTCGGGCAGCACGATGTGCTCATCCGGATTCCGCAGCTGCAGGCGCTGGGAATAGAGACCAGAGGCGTCAGTTGTGTAAGCGTCGCAGCGCCCTGCCTCGTAGGCTTGGAGGCATTCCTCGGCCTTCTCGAACACGACCGGCTGATACTGCATGTTGTTCCGGCGGAAGAAGTCAGCGAGGTTAAGCTCCGTCGTGGTCCCCGTCTGGACGCACACGGTCGCCCCGTCCAACTCCTTTGCCGAGGAAACGCCGAGCGATTTCTTCACCATGAAACCCTGGCCGTCATAGAAATTGACGCCCGCGAAGCTCAGGCCGAGAGCGCTATCGCGGGCCATCGACCAGGTGGTGTTACGGATGAGAACGTCCGCCTCACCGGACTGGAGAGCAGTGAACCGCTCCTTAGCGGTCGTCGGGATATACTTGACTTTGTTCGGGTCACCGAGGACTGCAGCGGCAATTGCCTTGCAGTAGTCGACGTCAAGGCCGGTCCAGTTGCCCTTGTCATCGGGGTTCGAGAAGCCGGCGAGTCCGATGTTGACGGCGCAGTTCAGGACACCGCGCTGCTTCACCTGGTTCAGCGTCTGTTGCGCGGAGGCAGCGCTCGCGCTGGCAAGAGCCAGCACAGAAATCATTCCAAGTTTGATGAGCCGCTTCATTTTACTTCCCTCCTCTTAGGCAGACGTTCGTGGTTTTGTCCCTCTGATAGCCCTCGCTGATGAAGCTCTCCAATCGGCGTCACCCAAATCAGTGATTGAGTATCTGTGAAAGAAAAAGCCTGGTCCGTTCGGACTTTGGATCGCTGAAGAATGTGACCGGATTGCCCTGCTCAACGATTTCACCGCGATCCATGAAGATAATCCGATCAGCGACCGAGCGGGCAAAGCCCATCTCGTGTGTAACGACCAGCATCGTCATGCCCGACTCGGCGAGCTCGATCATGACGTCGAGGACCTCCTTGATCATTTCGGGATCGAGCGCCGAAGTCGGCTCGTCGAAAAGCATGATCTTCGGATTCATGCAGAGCGCACGCGCGATCGCGACGCGCTGCTGCTGGCCGCCGGAAAGCTGGCCCGGATATTTGTGCGCCTGTTCCGGAATCTTGACGCGCTCGAGATACATCATGGCAATGCGCTCGGCCTCGGCGCGCGGCATCTTCTTGACCCACACGGGCGCGAGGCAAAGATTTTCGAGAACGGTCAGGTGCGGAAACAAATTGAAGCTTTGGAACACCATGCCGACCTCCGACCGGATCTTGTCGATGTTTCGGAGGTCGCTCGTCAGCTCGATGCCATCGACGATGATCTTGCCTTCCTGGTGTTCCTCGAGCCGGTTGATGCAGCGGATCAGCGTGGACTTACCGGAGCCAGACGGGCCACAGATGACGATCTTTTCTCCCTGAGCCACCGAAAGATTTATGTCGCGCAAGACATGGAACTCGCCGAACCATTTGTTGACGTTGATCAGTTCGACGGCGGGTACGTCCGGCTGTGCCGCGAGCGTTGTCGCAGCAGAAGGTTGATCCATGCTCCCTCCGGGCTTTGCGGTTGTCCCTGGCTACCAGCCGGGCTTGTTCAGCTCGCCCGTATCCGTAAGCGGATAGCTCAGTATGCCTGACGCTTACAAACTGCGCAACGACAGGCTATGCCCATTTGCCGGGCAAAACCGCTCGCGAGATAAGCAGGTCTCAGCCGCGCCAATCCTCGATAATCATGCTGGCACCTTTCTCGGCGATCATCATCGTTGGTGCGGCCGTGTTACCAGAGGTGATCGTCGGCATGATCGAAGCATCTATGACCCGCAAACCTTGCAGCCCATGCACCCTGAGGCGAGGATCGACAACGGCCATTTCGTCGGTGCCCATTTTGGCTGTGCCAACGGGGTGGAAAATCGTGGTGGCGATGTCGCCCGCAGCGCGCGCCAGCGCCTCGTCTCCATCGATGTGCGGTCCAGGCTTGAACTCCTCGGGCTTGTAGCGGGCTAGCGCCGGCTGTTGTGCAATGCGGCGTGTTAACCGGATCGCATCCGCAGCAACGCGGCGATCTTCCTCCGTTGACAGATAGTTCGGCCTGATCTCGGGATGCGCGTCCGGATCGGGCGATGTAATGCGGATATGCCCACGGCTTGTCGGCCGCAGGTTGCACACGCTCGCCGTGAAGGCCGGGAACGGGTCGAGAGGCTCGCCGAATTTCGGCAGCGTCAACGGTTGGATGTGGAACTGCAAGTTGGGCGTTTCCCGGCTGGGGTCGGATCGCGCGAAACACCCGAGCTGAGAGGGCGCCATCGACATCGGCCCGCTCCGCCACAGCGCATACTCGAGCGCAATGGCCGCCTTGTGCCAAAGCGTTTGCGAGCGCTCATTGAGCGTGCGCACGCCCGAGACCTTGTAAGCGCAGCGGATCTGAAGATGGTCTTGCAGGTTCTCGCCGACGCCGCGCAGCTCGTGTTGAACCTCCACACCGGCTGCTTTGAGCACCTCGCCAGGTCCTATCCCTGAGCGTTGCAGGATCATCGGCGAGCCGATCGCACCGGCCGAAAGGATGACCTCTCGCCGCGCTGTGACCGTACGCGAACCGGATCCTTTCTGGCGGAAACTGACGCCGGTTACGCGTTTTCCTTCGAGCGTCAGTTTTTCAACAGTCGCGTGGGTGAGTACCTTGAGGTTTGGCCGGTTCAGCGCGGGCTTCAAGAATCCTTTCGCCGTCGTCCACCGAATGCCCTTGCGTTGGTTGACGTGGAAATAGCATGAGCCCTCGTTATTGCCGGTATTGAAGTCGCGAATGCGAGGGATTCCGGCCTGCTCAGCGGCTTCTGCCCAGGCATCGAGAATTTCCCAGCGCACACGCGGCTGCTCAACGCGCCACTCACCGCCCCGCGCATGCACGCCATTGAATTCCTCAGGCTCGAGCGCGTGCTGGTCCTCGTGCTTGAGGAAAAACGGGAGCACATCCTCCCAACCCCACCCGGTATTGCCGAGCTGGCGCCAGTGGTCGTAATCGCGGGCCTGCCCGCGCATGTAGATCATGCCGTTGATGGCGGAGCAGCCACCGAGAACCTTGCCGCGCGGATACTGCAGCTTGCGGCCATTGAGACCGGGCTCGCTGACGGTCTCGTAGCACCAATCGACCCTCGGATTGCCGAAGCAATAAAGGTATCCAACCGGAATGTGGATCCAAATGTAGTTATCCTTGCCACCGGCCTCGAGAAGCAGAACGCGGACACTCGGGTCGGCTGAAAGTCTGTTGGCCAATATGCAGCCCGCCGAGCCGGCTCCCACGATCACGTAATCGAACTCTTCCGGGGTTTCGGCCATCGCGTTTCGCTCCTCCCTGGCATCTCATGTTGAAACGTCATTACCCCAGCGGGTCGCATCGAGGAAGATCAGGATCGCGGGAACAATCGTCACTCCGTACGAGCGCCCGGCCGAAGAACGCGATTCGGTTGCCGTTCCAAACGGCGGAGCCGAGCTGGACAAATCCGCACGCCACATAGAACCGGTTATTGCGGTGCCCTTCCGCCGTTATCACATGCAGGCCAGGAACGCCGACCTTCGCTGCACACTCTGCAAAAGTCGCGACAAGCCGCTTGCCGATCCCCTGACCGCGCCAGCGGGCCGTCAGATTGATGTGCAGGTGTGCTGGGTACTTCCGCGTCAGATGCGCGAATTCGGCGAAATAGGAGATGTCCGAAAAAAGAGGATTGCTGGCGGGATCATCGAGGCAACCGACGAGATAGCCGACAACCTCACCTCCGGGAGCGAGCGCTACGAAAACATATTCCGGGTAGTGCGTAAGGTAGCGGCCCAGCCACCGCTCAAGAAACTCAGCCCGAGAGGCCTCGTTGTCGAAGCGCCGGCCACTGGACTCGAAGAAGATCGCCTCAATTGCCTCGCTAGCGCTCCCTGAATCTGGTGCTTCCCTCAGCCGTGCGATGGTCACGGCATTTGGCGAGCCAGATAGGCCGGGTGCAGAACTCATCTATGCAGACCACGAATAGCAGGTAGACAGAATGCCACATTGTGCAACGCAATGTGGTATGCCATATACCAGTTCGATGAGCCGAGAGCCGGAACAGGCCCGGAGAGCGAACGAGGTTTGATCATGAGCACCCCAAATACGACGATCGACTCTGCCTTGGACTTTGTGTCCTCCGGCACGAGAACTGGCCGCCCGCGCGGCGTGGTACAGGCGATCCGCGACTTTTTCGCGTCGCTTCGCACCGGCATTGAGGCGGCTCACCACTACGAGCGGCTCAAGGCGCAAGGGGTACCTCCGCAGGAGGCGGTCGAGATCGTCTACCGCGATCATTTCGCGAAAAAGAACTGATCGCGAACATTCCCCAGACTAAGATCCCAAACTCCTCGCCGTGCAGCCTGCACGGCTTTTTTTATTTGGGCCCGAGCTCAGCGGCATTGACAGGGGCGCCCGGACTCCTTCTAGATGCAATCCGATATTCGAGACAACTTGTCCCGGATTTTAGACTATGGGCGCCATCCCGGGAATTCAGAGCGCGGTTGCCAGCAGACCAGCGAAGCCCATCCTGCGGCGCCAGCGCTCAGGCCCTTGCAAGGGTGACCGCGGCTGTGGCGACAATGTCGTCGACGCTCGCGCCGCGCGAGAGATCCGCGATAGGCTTGGCGAAACCCTGCAGAAAAGGTCCGATCGCCTGGGCGTTGGCCAGATACTGAACCAACTTGTAGGCGATGTTCCCCGCGTCCAGGTTCGGGAACACGAGTACGTTGGCGCGGCCAGCCACGGCGCTCTCCCCTTTGATCTTCTTGGCAGCGACGGTGCCATTCAGCGCCGCATCGGCCTGCAGCTCCCCGTCGATTTTCAGGTCGGGCTTCCGCTCGCGCACAATGCCCACCGCCGCGCGAACCTTCTCGACAATCGGATGGCTGGCGCTACCGTGGGTGGAGAAGGACAGCATCGCCACTCTCGCCTCTTGATGCAGCAGCGCCTCGGCACTGGCGGCGGAAGCGATCGCGATGTCAGCCAGCGTGCTGGCATCGGGGTCCACGTTCACGGCGCAATCGGCGAAGACATACGCCCGCGGAGCGCCGTCGTGAGTTGCGGGCAGCAGCATGAGGAAGAAGCTCGACGGCGTGGCGACCCCCTCTGCCAGGCCAACGGTCATAAGCCCTGCTTCGATGACACGCCGCGTTGGATTAGCGGCGCCGGCCACCATGGCAGCTGCTTGGCCGGAGGCAACCATAGCGCCGCCGTAGTAGAGCGGCCGGCGGAGCAATCGCATGGCCATGCCTGTCGTCATGCGCTCCCGGCCGGTGGCAATCTTGGCAGCGAGGCCTTCGAGATCCGGGTCCCCATCGGGATTACGGATTTCAACGCCGTCCAGGGACAGCTCGAGCTCGTCCGCCTTGCCTTCAATCGACTCCGGCACGCCCAGCAGCACAGGCCGCGCCAAGTCCTCATCGAGGAGACGGCGCGCGGCACGCAACACACGGTCATCGTCGCTTTCAGGAAGAATCACCCTCAGCCCGCGCCCCCTAATCGAGGCCTTGCACTCGGCAATGATGTCCATGTCGGCCCTCTCGAAAGCTCCTTGGCAGGCAGTTGGCAGCCGCCCGCGTCCTCACTGGCATCGCAATTCCGGAAGGGAGGTTCAAGCTTATGAGCGCCGCAGACAACGAGCCCAAGATCTACCGTGGTTTGAAGGACGTCTACTTCGAGCGATCCCCCACGACATTTATCGACGGAAAGGCGGGTGAATTACGCTACCGCGGCTATTCTATTCATGACCTCGCCGAGCATTCGACCTTCGAGGAAACAGCGTACTTGCTGCTCTATGGTGAGCTGCCGACCCGCAGTCAGCTCGTCAAGTTTGAGGAGGACCTCAAGGCGGCGCGTCAACTCCCACCGGCCGTATTGGACATCATCTCCGTCGTGAAGCACGCCCATCCCATGGATGTTCTGCGTACGGCTGTTTCGGCGCTCGCAGCATTCGATCCGGAGACGGCGGACAACAGCCGCGAGGCGACGTTGCGCAAAGGCATACGGCTGACCTCCCAAGTGCCGATGATCGTTGCCGCGCATGAGCAGATCCGAAAAGGACGCACGCCGATTGCGCCCGACCCGCAGCTCTCGCATGCCGCCAATTTCCTCTGGATGCTGAAGGGCGAGAAGCCTTCGCAAGATGCGGCGCGGTTGCTCGACACAGATTTTGTGCTGCATGCCGAGCACGGCTCGAATGCCTCCTCTTTCACAGCCCGTGTCGTGATCAGCACCGAGGCCAACATCCATGCCGCCATCACAGCGGCCATCGCTGCACTTTCCGGCCCGGCTCACGGCGGCGCTGCGGAGGACGTGATGAAGATGGCGCAGGAGATCGGCGATCCCGCCAACGTGCCGGCCTATGTGAAGGCAAAGCGCGCAGCAAAGGAGCCGATCACCGGCTTCGGCCATCGCGTTTACCGCGCCGAGGACCCGAGGGCGCGTCACATGCGCGAAGGTGTCAAGCGGCTGTCGAAGGAAATGGGCGAGCCGCGGTGGTACGAAATCCTAGAGGCGCTCGTGAAGGAAATGGAGCCCTACGCCCGCCACGGCGTCAACGTCAACGTCGACTTTTACTCAGGCGTGATCTATCACCTGCACGGCATTCCGACCGATCTGTTCGTCCCGATTTTCGCCATCGGCCGTGTGCCGGGGTGGACCGTGCAGGTCTTGGAGCAGCAGTCCAACAACATCCTCATCCGGCCACTGACGCTCTACAATGGCCCTGGGCCGCGGGACTATGTCCCTATTGATCAGCGCGGATGAAATCTGCCCAAAAGAAAACCGGGCCGAAAATTCGGCCCGGCTTGGATTCCTGCTTACCACCAATAGCGGCAGCGATAATAGCGACGCCACCAATAGCGGCTGCCGGTCAGTATTGCCCGACGACGCAGCCACCCGCACCTCGGCCCGCCGATATAAATCGCAAACCGAGGCCCATGCCAGTGGCGATGCCAATGGCGGCGGTGGCGCCAATGGTGATGGCGGCGGAAATGGCGCCTCTTGTAAGAATATCCGCGCCATTTGCGATGTCGAACCTCGACGATATCCGACGCCTCGGTCTTCAGCATCGGAACTTTAGCAGCCGCAGCGCGGACCTCCGGCCCTGGTGTAACGACGATGAGGAGGGCAGCAGCAGCCGCTAGGGAAAGCAGACGCTTCGTCATTTTCAGACTCCTGAACAGTTGTGCGCCGGCTCAGGGTTCGGCCAACGACGAACCGCTGTCTCTTTGCTGAGCTTCCCCACGTGATCGCAGTACCCTAATACGGATAACCTCGAGATCCAACCCGGGTTTCAGTTGCATCCGCATTGACGCCGATCAAAATCACGAGACACTTACCGCATTGATAAGCTTACGGCGGAACGCCGGTGGCAAATCAGCGGGCAACGACGGCGGAGGCGGTGGCCCGTAGTTCGGGCTGAACGGCTCACGGGGGTCGTCTACTTCCGATTTCCGATGAAGGGGTGGCGGAAGTTGGGCAGGAAGTCCGTCATCCTCCATGGCGACGCGCTCACTGCCAGTCCAATATTCGCCGTACTCGGATGAGGTTGCACAGCCGGAAAGAAAGACCGCGAGGAGAATGCCAATGGGCATTCTGGCGCGGCGCAGCAGTTTTCTCTGCGCGATAACCGACCACAAACGCATAACCCGAACTCCACTGACACGACACTGTCGATCATCAGAGCTCAGGCAGGGTTAAGACCGGGTTAGCCCTCGTCCCAATTCAATACAGGTTCGAATTTTCCACCCCCGCGCGGCCGAGAAATGAGCAGCTTGAGCAAAGCTGGTGAGCAAGGGCCATGGTTACGCGGCCCCGCTCAGCCGCCGCTCGATAGCCTCTAGTGCGAGATGGGCCTTGCTGCCGTCCGGCCCGCCAGCTTGAGCCATATCAGGGCGACCGCCACCACCTTTGCCGCCCAGGACCTCAGCACCGGCCCGGACGAGATCGACGGCGTTGTACGTGTTCGTCAGATCGTCCGTCACGCCGACGGCAATGCCGGCTTTGCCATCCTCTGTCACGCCCACTATGGCGACGATGCCGGAGCCGACTTTCTTCTTCCCGTCGTCAACAAGCCCGCGGAGATCCTTCGGCTTGAGCCCTTCGACTTTCCGCGCGAGCAGCTTGATGTTGCCGATGGTGCGGATGCCGTCCGCAGCAGCCACACCATTGCCGCCCGCGCCCAGCGCGAGCTGGCGTTTGGCATCCGCCAGCTGTCGCTCCAACGTCCGCCGCTCCTCCATCAGCGCCTTGACGCGATCGACCAAGTCATCAGGCCGTACCCGAAGCACATTTGCAGCTTCGCGCACGCGATCATCCTGCTGATTGAGGTAAGCGCGCGCGCCATCGCCAGTCAGCGCCTCGATGCGGCGCACACCGGCAGCGGACGCGCCTTCGGAAATAATCCGGATAATGCGGATGTCGCCGGTGCGCTTCACGTGCGTGCCGCCGCACAGCTCCATGGACCACGGCCGGTTGGAGCCCGGAGGCGCCAGGCCCATGGACACGACGCGCACCTCATCCCCGTACTTCTCGCCGAAGAGCGCCATGGCACCCGTTTCCAACGCCTCCTCGAGCGACATCAGGTGCGTCTCGACCGGCACGTTCTGCGCGACGATGGAGTTCGCCAGATCCTCGACCTTCTTCAACTCCTCCGCCGTCATGGGCTTCGGATGCGAGAAGTCGAAGCGCAGGCGATCGGGCGCGACAAGCGAGCCTTTCTGCGCGACGTGCGATCCGAGCACCTGCCGCAACGCTTCGTGGATGAGGTGAGTCGCCGAATGGTTGGCGCGGATGGCTGAACGGCGCGCGTGATCGACCTCGAGCTCGACCGCATCGCCAACCGCGAACTGCCCCTTCTCGACGACGCCGTAGTGGACGAAGAGGTCGCCGAGCTTCTTCTGCGTGTCGGTGACGCGGAAGATCGCCCCCTTGGCGCCACGGATCTCGCCCGTATCGCCGACCTGTCCGCCCGACTCGCCATAGAACGGCGTCTGATTGAGAACGATCGCAGCCTCCTCGCCAGCTTTCAGGCGATCGACACGGCTGCCGTCCTTCACGATGCCACGAATGACGCCTTCCGCCGATTCCGTTTCATAACCAAGGAATTCGGTGGCGCCGACCTCCTCGCGCAGCTCGAACCACACAGCCTCGGTCGCGGCCTCGCCGGAGCCCTTCCAGGCTTTCCGCGCCTCCTCCTTCTGCCGCCCCATACCCCGTTTAAGCCCTCGATTGTGACCGCCATCCCCCACGGC
>QGVC01000401.1 GCA_003242645.1 Pseudomonadota bacterium | reverse complement strand
GACTTTACTATTTTCCGCTGCTTCCTAACCGGGACGGTGCGGAAAGCACGACAAGATCTGATAATCTCTATCAAGAAATTCTGCTTACTGTATTATGCTGGCCCGCCGACATCAGTTTTCGGCGGCATTAGCTTCGTCTGTTTGTGAAAGCATATTGGTAAAGATAGCTTTCGCTGGAAACTATCAGCTATCGCTTCAACTTTTAGACGAACTCCATCTAGTGCAGGCGCTTCGAGACAACGAGCTTCGACTGAGCCCGAGCGCTCTTGCG
Source organism: Pseudomonadota bacterium (assembly GCA_003242645.1). The sequence continues at coordinate 2,993 of QGVC01000401.1, read as the reverse complement.
CTGACTTTGGGAAAGGGCAGGCGATCCCTCGTGTGGAACCAGGGGGAAGCAGCACGATTGAAAGCATTAGGTTAAGTCACGATATGAGGGCGCGGGAGTAAGCCCCGGGAGAAGCAAGCGGATCGAGAACACCATGACAGACGTCACTCCGACAACCCCGATGCAGTACCTCGACAGGGCCACGAGCCGTCTACGCGAGATAGGGTTGATGCCGGCAAAGGTGGAACCTGCACCGATCAATGCACTTCTGGAGAAGATTTCGGACCTCGACCAGGATCGGATTACGTTGATCGCCCGCACGCTGGGGCAGGCCGAGGTGTTCAACGAAGTCGTGCGGGAGCAAACCGCTAAGATGGAGATCGGCCAGCGGTACCAGTTGATTACGGACGGCTTCAACTCGATCCGTGACGATGCGAAGCGCCTTGTGGATCAAATCAGTGACGGCAAGCTCGACTTACTGGAGCGCGGCAGCAACATCTGGATGAAGATCGTCCGAGGCGACATTGCCGACCGCTTCGAGAAAATCCGTCAAGTCTATCTAGAGGTTACTCGCGAAACCAAGAACCAGATCGAGCGGGAAGCGAAAATCCTCGAGGCCTACAGTGATTTTCGCGGGGCGCTCAAGCACGCGGAGGTGATGGCCCTTGAGGTCCTCAAGAAGGCTGAGGAGCAGCTCGAGGCAGCCCGCAAACGCCTGGATGAGGCCTCCGCCAAAGTCGCCGGCTTTACAGGCACGGACCCGGCTGAGCGCGCGAAGCTCGAGCTTGCCCGCGACGAGCAGCTGCGGCTCCTGCAGCATGAGGAGAAGCGCTACCAGATCGCGAAGGACCTCGCCGATAACTTAACCATCGCATACAACACGTCGGAAGTGATCATGGCCAGGCTCATGCAGACAACGTCTGCCAAAGAGCGGGTCTATGGGCAGGCCATCGCCTTCTTTTCCACCAACGACAGCGTGTTGACCGCACTCAAGGCCTCCTTCACGGGTGTCTTCGGGCTCCATGAGTCCACGAAGACGCTCGAAGCTATGAAGGAGGGCATGTCGAAGAGCCTCGAGGATCTGGCCAAGATCGGCGACAAGGTTCAGGAGGAGGCCATACGAGCCGGGTACGGGCCGACGATCCGCGCCGATGCAGTCAAGCAGCTCGTCGATAGCGTGATCAACTTCCAGGAGCGCTCGCGAGAGATCATTGCGGAGATGCGGAAGCTGGCCACTCAGAACTCGCAGGATATCCGCGAAGCTGTGGAGGATGGCAAGCGGCGCATCGCCCGCCTCGCAGCTGAAGCGGAGGTCTTGCCTGCGCTGAGCTAGCTCGAAGGTCCAGGGGGCGAACGGTGGGCCACACTCCGCAAGAGCCCAAGCCGCACACGCTGGACGAGATCATGATCGCGATGGACGTGGTCGACACGTTGCGTCATCGCGAGGAGTTGGTGCGCCGCGAGCTGGACGACGAAGGGCGGGAAGCGGAGTTGATCGCCCGGCTTCGGGAAATCTATCGAGAGCAAGGGATCGAGGTTCCCGACCGCGTGCTCGAGCAGGGTGTCAAAGCCCTGAAAGATCAACGCTTCGTCTACACACCGCCACCGCCCTCGTGGAAACGCACTGTGCTCGAGCTGTGGGCGCAGCGTGACAAAGTCGGCAAGCGGATCCTCAAGGTACTGCTAATCCTGCTCTTGCTGGCTGGGCTCGCCTACTTTGCTTTGATCCGACCGGCTCAGGAGGCCCGCCGTCAGGCTCTCATTGAGGCGACCGAGACATTGCCTAGGTCGATCCGCGTCACCCACTCTGACATTCAGCAGATCGCGACGGAGGAGGCGGCGCGCAGCAGGGCCGATGCGCTGCTTGCGGACGGTGAGCGCGCCATCCGCGATGGGGACGTTCCAGAGATGCGCCGCATTAGTGCTGAGCTTCAGCAGCTGCGGGACACTTTGAGCGCAGAGTATACGCTAAGGATCGTCTCCGAGCCGGGCCAAGTGACCGGATTTTGGCGCCGCCCTCCGGGACTGTGGTCGCAGCGCAGCTACTACTTGGTCGTGGAGCCGATCACGCCCGACGGTCGCCGATTATCACTTCCCGTCCGCGATGAAGTAACTGGCGAGACGCAGACCGTCAGCCAGTTCGGTGTTCGTGTTCCCCGAGAGACCTACGAAGCTGTAGCCGAAGACAAGCGTCAGCACGGGATCGTGCAGCGGAACGAATTCGGCGTGAAGCGCCGGGGTCGAACGCAAGTCGAGTACCTGATGCCCTTCGAGGGCGGGACAGTGACGAGCTGGTAGCGAAGGACATCGGGCCCATGTGGACCGGACGACAGGCTTTCGAGCGCATCGAGAACGCAATTGTCAGCCTGCATCGCCAGGAGAACGAGCTCGACAGCGCGCTTGCGTCTGCGACAGCCGAGGCCGAACGGCTGCGTCGCGAGCGCAGTGAAGCCTTTCGGGAGCTGGCTCGGATCAAGCTGGACGAGATCACGGCGAAGCGTCTGGTCGAGGATCTCGACGCCGCTGAGGCGCGCGCCGTGCGGCTACTCGAACGCCGGCGCAGTGAGCTCGACCAAGTCGCGGCAGATCGGCAGGCGGCGCTTGCCGCACTCGAGCAAGCGGAGGCGGAGCGCAGCGCGGCGGCTGCCGCGTTGGAAGCCGCTATCGATGCCGTCGACGACTTGAGGGCGAAGGTTGCGGAAGAGATCCAGTCGTCTGAGGAGTGGCAACAGGCGAAGGCGGCCTACGAATCGGCGAGAAAGATCGCCGGGGCCGCCGATGCCAAAGCGGCTCAGTCTGAGCAAGAGCTCGCCGAAAAACGTAAGCCCTACGACGAGGATCCGCTGTTTTTCTACCTTTGGTCCATCGGCTACCTGACCCCGCGCTACAAGGCAGGGCCGTTCGCCCGCTTCATGGACGGTCTAACGGCAAAGCACATAGGATTTGCCGATGCCCGCCTGAACTACGCAATGCTCATCCAGATCCCGGAGCGACTGCGCGAGCACGCGCGGCTC
>QGVC01000060.1 GCA_003242645.1 Pseudomonadota bacterium | reverse complement strand
GTATTATACGGAGCATCAGCCGGGACCCAGAGAATGAACTGGTCGAGCGCCAGCATCGCAACTGGAGTGAGATCCTTCCAGTTGAATGGAGTGCCCGTGCTCAGCGGCGTCGTGAACAGGTTCGACAGAGTGATGATGATCTTGTGTGGATCGCCTTTGCTGTTCTTGACCTCTAAAAAGCCTTCCGCGCCCGCGCCGCCAGACTTGTTGATGACGACCATGGGCTGCTTCATTAGATTATGTTTAGAGACGACGCCCTGGATGAAGCGCGCCATTTGATCGGCGCCGCCGCCGGTGCCAGCCGGAATGACGAAAGTCACCGGCTTTGTGGGCTCCCAAGCTGCTGCGGGCGGAGCTGCGACGGCAGCTATGGCCAAGCTTCCTACAAAGCTTGCGAGTACCTTTCCGAACGCACGCATTTTGTTCTCCAGCTCCTTGTTCGCTTCCGAGATCATTCTTCTATTTGGAACCTCGCGAGAAGGTTCGTAGGTACGGCCGGCCCGCCGGCCGTATTCCTCAGGCGTGCTGCGGCTTTGGCTTGCTATATGCGATGAGCCACCGCACAGCCGGCCAAAACAGCAGCACGAGCCCCAACGTCATGATGCCACCGACAAGCCAATTCGAGAAGAAAATGCTCAGATCTCCCTGACTGAGCAACATGGACTGCCGGAATGAGCCCTCTGCCATATCGCCGAGCACCAGCGCCAGCACAAGCGGGGGAAGAGGGTAGCCGAGTTTGACGAAAACGTAGCCGACCACGCCAAAGACTACCATCATCCATACGTCGAAAATCGAGTTGTTGACGGTATAGGCGCCGACCGCGCAGACCACCAGAATGATGGGCGCAATGATGGAGAACGGGATCCGGAGGATCGCCGCGAACAATGGCACGCATGTCAGGATGATGATCAGCCCCACGACGTTTCCGAGGTACATCGACGCGATCAGGCCCCAGACGAAATCCGGCTGTTCCACGAACAGCATCGGTCCGGGCTGCAAGCCCCAGATCAGCAGGCCACCGAGAAGCACGGCAGCAGTCGGCGAGCCCGGGATGCCAAGCGTCAGCATGGGAAGGAGCGCGCTCGTTCCAGCGGCATGAGCCGCCGTTTCGGGAGCCACAACGCCCTCTATCTCACCCTTGCCAAAATTCTTGCCGTTCTTCGAGAATTGTTTCGCAAGGCCGTAGCTCATGAACGAAGCTGGCGTCGCGCCACCCGGCGTGATGCCCATCCAGCACCCGATGATGCAGCTCCGCAAGAAAGTGAACCAGAATTTCGGAAGCTGCTTCCAGGTTTGCAGGACAGCATTCAATCGAATTTTCGCTTGAGCGCCCGAGAAGTTGAGGCCCTCCTCCATAGAGGAAAGGATCTCTCCGATTCCGAAAAGGCCAATCACCGCCACCAGGAACACGAACCCGTTGAGCAGATATTCGAAGCCGAACGTCATGCGCAACTGACCGGTGACGTTGTCGAGCCCGACGGAAGCCAGCGCAAAACCTAGGGTCATCGAAGCCAGCGTCTTGAACGGAGAACCTCGTCCCATTCCTATGAAGCTGGCGAAAGTCAAGAATTGCACCGCGAAGAATTCGGGTGGGCCGAACTGAAGCGCGAAGCGGGCAACCAGCGGCGCAAGAAATGTGATGACAATCACGGCCACGATTGCGCCGACGAACGACGACGTGAAGGCTGCCGTCAAAGCCTCGTCCGCTTTGCCCTTCTGCGCCATCGGGTGGCCGTCGAATGTGGTCGCCACGGACCACGGCTCACCCGGAATATTGAATAGAATGGATGTGATCGCGCCCCCGAACAGTGCCCCCCAGTAAATGCAGCTCAGCATAATGATCGCCGATGTCGGCGGAAGTGTGAACGTGAGGGGAAGGAGGATCGCTACGCCATTTGCGCCACCAAGGCCGGGCAAAACGCCAATGATGACACCGAGAAGGATGCCGATGAGCATCAGGAGCAGGTTGAACGGCGTCAGAACGACGGCGAACCCCTGCAAGAGCGAGGCGATTTCTTCCAAGGGACGATTTCCTCTCTAACGTTTCCGACCAGGGTTCTTAAAGCCCTGCTTGCCCCACCCGAAAACAGATTTCGAAATGAGGCTGGTATACCATATACCGGCCATGGATAGGCGGCAATGCTGGATTTTAAGATCAGGCTTGCGCTTGTCTCATAACACCCGCGCGCCAAACAAACGTTAGCCTGCCTGTCTGCTGGCTCACCGGACCAACTGGTATTCCACAGGTGCATAGTGCCTTGCCGCCAGCGGGCTCTCTGGTGTATGGTATACCAGATGATTGATCTCAGGTGTAGTGTGCCTCATGGAGGCCGTTCCACCCAACTCAAGCATTCGGATGGCCAATATACAATTAAAAATTACGCCGCTTGGAGAGGCGCAGAGCCTGAAGACCAGGGCTTATGAGGCGCTGAAGGCAGCCATCCTCAATATGAATATTTATGACGCCAATGCCGAGCTGCGTCTCGATGAACGCCAGCTTTCCGCCCAGTTCGGCGTAAGCCGCACACCGTTGAGAGAAGCACTGGCGCAGCTTGATCAAGAGGGCCTGGTCCGCATCGTTGCCAGGCGCGGAATTTATATCGTCCGTAAGACCAAGGCCGAGATCCTCGAGATGATCACGGTCTGGGCGGCGCTCGAAAGCATGGCTGCGAGGTTGGCCACCAAGGAAGCCACCGATGCGGAAATCGCAAGCCTGCACGACCTGATCGACGCATTCTCCACCGATGAGGTCGCCCGGAAAATGGGTGAATACTCTGACGCCAACATCCGCTTCCACCAGGCCATCATCGGGCTCAGCAAATGCAAGCTGATCCAGGAGATGACCGATAAGCTGTTCTTTCATGTTCGCGCCATCCGGCAGCGAACCATTTTCGAGCAGGATCGGGCCCGGCGGTCGGTGGTCGATCACAAGGAGATCGTGGCGGCGCTTGAAGCGCGCGACACGGAGCGGGCAGAGCGGCTCGTCCGTGAGCACACGCTCAGGCTCCGTGATCACGTGGAACGGTACGTGGACATTGACTAGCGGCGCGTTTTGGCAAGAGGAGCGACATGTCCGTAGCTGCGCAGAACGTCGAGGCCCAAGAGCAGGAGCTCACGGATGGTTTCCATCTCGTGATCGATGCGCTGAAGCTGAACGGCATCAACACCATTTACTGTGTGCCCGGCATTCCGATCACCGACCTGGCTCGTTTGGCGCAGGCGTCGGGCATGCGCGTGATTTCATTTCGGCATGAGCAAAATGCCGGAAATGCCGCGGCAATCGCCGGTTTTCTCACGAAGAAGCCCGGCGTGTGCCTCACAGTGTCTGCGCCCGGCTTCCTCAACGGACTGACGGCGCTGGCGAACGCGACCACCAACTGCTTCCCGATGATCCTGATCTCGGGGTCGTCCGAACGGGAGATCGTCGACCTGCAGCAGGGCGATTACGAGGAGATGGACCAGCTCGCCATCGCCAAGCCGCTCTGCAAGGCCGCATATCGTATTCTGCGGGCGGAGGACATCGGCATAGGGGTGGCGCGCGCCATCCGTTCAGCCTTATCCGGTCGCCCGGGCGGCGTTTATCTCGATCTGCCGGCCAAGCTGCTGACCCAGGTCATGAATGCTGAGGCGGGCCGAAAGTCGCTCGTTAAAGTCATCGATCCAGCTCCGGCTCAAATTCCAGCCAAGGAGGCAATTGACCGGGCCCTCAACCTTCTAAGAGACGCCAAGCGTCCCCTCATCATTCTCGGCAAAGGCGCGGCCTACGCGCAGGCGGACGACGCAATTCGCAATCTCGTCGAGAAGAGCGGCATTCCCTTCCTGCCGATGAGCATGGCGAAGGGCATCCTGCCTGACACCCACCCGCAATGCGCCGGCGCTGCGCGCTCGCTGGTGCTGAAAGAGTCCGATGTCGTTATGCTCATCGGCGCGCGGCTCAACTGGCTGCTCTCGCACGGCAAGGGCAAGACCTGGGGCGACACGCCGAAGAAATTCATTCAAATCGACATCGAGCCCAAGGAAATCGACAGCAACGTGGGGATCGCCGCGCCGATCGTGGGCGATATCGGCTCCTGCGTGTCCCGGCTAATTGAAGAAATGGGGAACAACTGGCCGGCTCCCCCAGCGGATTGGATCAAAACAGTCAACGCCAAGAAGGAAGAAAACATCGCCAAGATGGCGCCGCGGCTGATGAACAACTCGGTGCCGATGGATTTCCATGCGGCGCTCGGCGCCTTGCGGACCGTTATCAGGGAGCGGCCCGATACTATTCTCGTCAACGAAGGCGCAAATACGCTGGATTTGGCGCGGGGCGTGATCGACATCTACAAGCCTCGGAAGCGCCTCGACGTTGGCACCTGGGGCGTCATGGGCGTCGGAACAGGCTTTGCCATCGCAGCCGCGATCGAGACGGGCCATCCCGTGCTCGCGGTTGTCGGCGACAGCGCCTTCGGCTTCTCCGGAATGGAGGTCGAGACGATCTGCCGGTACAATCTCCCCGTCTGCATCGTCGTCTTCAACAACAACGGCATTTATCGCGGGGTTGAGGTCAATCCGTCCGGCGGTCCCGATCCGGCTATCACTGTTTTCGTAAAAGACGCCCGCTACGACAAAATGATGGAGGCCTTCGGCGGCGTTGGAGTCTACGCAACAACGCCCGATGAGCTGAAGCGTGCGGTAGATGCGGCTCTGGATTCGGGCAAGCCGACGCTCGTCAACGCAGTCATCGACCCGGCGGCAGGCAGCGAAAGCGGCCGTATTGGCAACCTCAATCCGCAAAGCGTGCTGAAAAAGAAATAGGGAGCTTGATATGAAAGCCCTGGAAGGCGTCCGTGTTCTCGATTTCACGCACGTGCAGTCCGGTCCCACCTGCACGCAGCTTCTCGCTTGGTTCGGTGCTGACGTCATCAAGGTCGAGCGGCCGGGGGTCGGTGATATCACCCGTACTCAGCTGCGGGATATTCCGGATGTGGACAGCCTCTACTTTACGATGCTGAACCACAATAAGCGGTCGATCACGCTCGATACGAAGCACCCGAAAGGCAAGGAGGTGCTGGAGCGGCTGATCAAGGCCTGCGACGTGCTGGTGGAGAACTTTGCGCCGGGAGTGCTCGACCGGATGGGTTTTTCCTGGGAGCGAATCCAGGAGCTCAATCCGCGGATGATTTATGCCTCCATCAAAGGGTTCGGTCCTGGCCCTTATGAGGATTGCAAGGTCTACGAAAACATCGCCCAGTGTACGGGTGGCGCCGCCTCCACAACCGGTTTCGATGACGGTCCTCCGCTCGTCACCGGCGCGCAAATCGGCGATAGCGGCACCGGATTGCACTTGGCCCTTGGCATTGTAACGGCTCTTTATCAACGGACGCGCACCGGCAAGGGTCAGCGCGTCACCTGCGCCATGCAGGACGGCGTGCTCAATCTCTGCCGCGTGAAGTTGCGTGATCAGCAGCGTCTCACCCGCGGTCCGCTGACTGAGTATCCGCAATACAGCGAGGGTAAGCCGTTCGGCGACACCGTTCCGCGCTCAGGCAATGCCTCCGGCGGTGGTCAGCCCGGCTGGATTTTGAAGTGCAAAGGCTGGGAGACCGATCCGAACGCGTACATCTACTTCATCGCTCAGGCGCCCGTTTGGGACAAGATTTGCGACGTGATCGGCGAGCCTGATTGGAAGACGCACCCCGATTATGCGACGCCTCAGGCACGCCTCCCGCGGCTCAAGCAGATCTTCGATCGCATTGAGCAGTGGACCATGACCAAGACGAAGTTCGAGGCCATGGAGATCCTCAACAAATACGACATCCCCTGCGGGCCCATCCTGTCGATGAAGGAGTTGGCGGAGGATCAGTCGCTGCGGGCCACGGGGACCATCGTCGAGGTGGATCATCCAACGCGCGGCAAGTATCTGACCGTCGGCAATCCCATCAAGCTTTCCGACAGCCCAGCCGAAGTGAGGCGTTCACCTCTGCTCGGCGAGCACACGGTGGAAATTCTCCGCGACGTGCTCGGCTACAGTGAAGCGGAAATCGCTGAGCTGAAGGAAGCTACGGAGCCCCAGCCAAAGCGGGCTGCTGCGGAGTAATCTCTTGGAACCCCGCCTTCCATTGACGAAGCAAGATCAGAGGGCGGGGTCCCCTCCCCAGCATCTTGAGTGATCTGGATAATCCCACCCCTAGCACTCACCACCAATGCAATGGCGCGACCCATGGCGACGTGGCAGAACTAGGGGGAAATCAGCGACCTCGAAAGGGAAAGAACGGTACGGAGTTTATGTCCAGGTTGACCGCCAAAGGCACATCGCTGAAACGGTGGCCTGAATTTCCAAAAGGCGGGAATAATGGATAAGGGGCGTCCGCATAAGCAAAGTACATAATTGGGAAGGAACCACATGCGCATCGTAGTTCACGGGCAGCAAGCTTTTGGTAAGGCGGTCCTGGAAAGGCTTCTGGAGCGCGGCGAGAATGTTGTTGCCGTGTTCTGTGCGCCGGACAAGGAAGGCAGGCCACGTGATCCGCTCGCCGCTTTTGCCGAGGAAAAAGGCCTGCCTGTCCATCAGCCCAAATCCTGGAAGACACCGGAAGCGCTCGAGTTGATGCGCTCCTACGAGCCGGACCTTTGCGTGATGGCTTACGTCACGCTGTTCGTGCCGCAGGCGGTGCTCGACGTCCCCAAGCTTGGTACAATCCAGTACCACCCTTCCCTGCTGCCCCTACACCGCGGCCCGTCCTCGATCAACTGGCCGATCGCGATGGGCGAGACGCGCACGGGCCTCACGATTTTCTGGCCCGATGAAGGGCTCGACGAGGGCCCCATCCTTCTCCAGAAAGAGGTCGAGATCGGTCCGGACGAAACACTGGGCGACGTCTATTTCAAGAAGCTTTTCCCGCTCGGTGTCGATGCCATGATGGAGGCCGTCGATCTCGTGCGGGCGGGTAAAGCACCGAAAATTCCGCAGGATCATTCGAAAGCCACGTACGAAAGCTGGTTCAAGAAAGAGCTGGCGGAGATCGATTGGTCGAAGCCCGTTTCCGAGGTCTACAACCTTATTCGCGCTACCAATCCGTCCCCCGGCGCCTGGAGCACAATTAAGGGCACCAAGCTCGATATCTTCGATTCCGCAAAGCTCGATGGCTCTGGCACGCCCGGCGAAATCGTGGCCATCACGGGCGAAGGCATTCAGGTTGCCGCGAAGGGTGGCCGCATTTTGATCAAGCGCGTTCGGCCGCCGGGCGGGCAGAAAATTCCAGCAACTGAGTATGCCGTGTCAGCCGGGCTCAAGGTTGGAGACCGGTTCGATCCGCCGTCGCCGAAATCGGCGGCCGAACCCAAGAAAGGATCGGGAGGATCTTCTGCGGCCGTGAAATCCGATATTGAAATTGCCCGCGAAGCGAAAATGAAGCCGATCCAGGAGGTCGGCGCGAAGCTGGGCATTCCACCGGAAGCACTGCTGCTTTACGGACCGACGAAGGCCAAGGTTTCCTTCGATTTCATCAACACGCTCAAGGATCGCCCGGACGGCAAGCTCATCCTGGTGACCGCCATCACCCCGACGCCGGCGGGTGAAGGCAAGACCACAACGACGGTCGGCCTTGGCGATGCCCTCAATCGCATCGGCAAGAAGGCCATGAGCTGCCTTCGCGAGCCGTCGCTCGGCCCGTGCTTCGGCATGAAGGGTGGCGCGGCCGGTGGCGGGTACGCCCAGGTCGTGCCGATGGAGGACATCAATCTCCACTTCACCGGCGATTTCCACGCGATCTCGTCGGCGAACAACCTGCTCGCCGCGATGATCGACAATCACATCTACTGGGGCAACGAGCTCGGCATTGACCCGCGGCGCATCGCCTGGCGGCGCGTCATGGACATGAATGACCGTGCGCTGCGGTCCATCGTGAACTCGCTGGGTGGCGTGGCGAACGGCTTCCCGCGGCAGGACGGCTTCGACATCACCGTTGCCTCCGAGGTCATGGCCATCCTGTGCCTTGCCACGGACCATAAGGATCTGCAGCGGCGGCTCGGCAACATCGTGGTTGCCTACACGCGTGACCGGAAGCCGATCTATGCGCGCGACCTCAAGGCCGACGGCGCCATGACCGTTCTGCTCAAGGACGCGCTGATGCCGAACCTTGTGCAGACGCTGGAGAACAATCCGGTGTTCGTGCACGGCGGTCCGTTCGCGAACATCGCGCACGGTTGCAACTCGGTGCTGGCAACGCGGACGGCGCTGAAGCTCGCCGATTACGTGGTGACCGAGGCCGGCTTCGGCGCGGATCTCGGCGCCGAGAAGTTCTTCGACATCAAGTGCCGGAAGACCGGTCTCAAGCCCTCAGCGGCGGTGATCGTTGCAACGGTGCGCGCGCTCAAGATGCACGGCGGCGTTGCTAAGGACGATCTGAAGACCGAAAACGTCGAAGCCGTCCGTAAGGGTGGAGAGAACCTGAAGCGGCACATCGAGAACGTGCGTAAATTCGGCGTTCCACCCGTGGTCGCCATCAACCGCTTCATCTCGGATACGGACGCGGAATTGAAGGCTGTCATGGAGATCGCCGAAAGCGCCGGAACCCGGGCGTTCGCGTGCACGCACTGGGCGGATGGCGGCAAGGGCGCCGAGGACCTGGCAAGGCACGTCGTCGAGATCTGCGAGAGCGGCAAGGCCGAATTCAAGTTCCTTTACCCGGACGACATGCCGCTCTGGGACAAGATCAAGACGGTCGCGACCAGCCTATATGGCGCGGCGGACATCAGCGCGGATGCGAGCGTCCGCAACCAGCTCAAGGAGTTCGAGGACAACGGCTACGGGCACCTGCCCATCTGCATGGCGAAGACGCAGTACTCGTTCTCGACGAACCCGAACCTGCGTGGCGCCCCGACAGGGCACGTGGTCAACGTTCGCGAGGTGATCCTCTCGGCTGGCGCGGAGTTCGTCGTTGCGGTTTGCGGCGACATCATGCGGATGCCGGGCCTGCCGCGCGTGCCTGCGGCGGAGCAGATCCGCCTCAACGAGCAAGGGCAGATCGAAGGTCTGTTCTAAGCGGAGTCACCCCGTACGCGGTGCTGCACAAGACGCGCCGCGTATGGGTCTTTCACCGATAAGTGGGATGCTCTCGTGAAGAGTGGCTTCCCGGCCATATGGCTGGGAAGCCGGTCACGGCTCTGATGATTGCGCCTTAAGGTGTAAGGCGCGCCCTCAGCGGCAGAAGATGGCATGGAAAGCGCTGTCTTAAGCCTGCGGTGATAATCCTGCCGCGAACCGACGCCAATTCTTTCGATAAAATTCGGCTCCCCTCTGCATCCGCACGAGGTCTGCCTCTGTCACCTGCCGGACTATTTTGCCGGGCGACCCCATCACCACCGACCGAGGTGGGATTTCTTTGCCTTCAGGGATGAGAGTGTTTGCGCCGATGAGGCATTCCTCGCCGATGACCGCACCGTTGAGGATGATGGAGCCAATTCCGATCAGGCTACCGCGGCCGATCTTGCAGCCGTGCAGCATGACCATATGGCCGATGGTGCAATCCGGTCCGATGATCATTGGGAAGCCCGGATCGGTGTGGAGCACGCAACCGTCCTGGATGTTCGAGCCCATCCCGATTTCGATCGGCTCGTTATCTCCCCGGATCACCGTGTTGAACCAGATGCTCACATCTTCTCCGATGTGAACATTGCCAACGACGATGGCATTCTCGGCGACCCAGTAGCGGCCCTCACCCGGTGTCTTAACGCTCACCGCGTCGAGCTTATAAAGCCCCATTCTACCCCCTCAGGCTTCCTCGAGATCCTCCTCGAGGATCGCAATTTGCAACTGGAATGAAACCTCGCCGTCCTCCTCCTCGCGGTAGAGAGGTGCGATGTACTCGTCCCCGATGAACACCTCGGCCATGTCCTTCTTGCGTGCATGCGGCACCACCCGAAGCTCATCCGTGCGGAAGAGCTGGCGCAGGTAGCGCTGCACGCGTGGAATATCATTCTTGATTCCGCCGCCTTCCTTCGAGGCAGCCCGAGCCGAACGAGCCATCAGCTTTCACACCCGCAATCGTCTGGATTGAGCCGCTGATCCATGGTCCGGGCTGGCTCCGGACATCCTGCTGGACCGACCACTTTGGCCGGAACGCCAGCGACCGTCGTATTGGGCGGCACATCCTTCAGCACGACGCTTCCGGCGGCTATGCGTGAGCAGTCCCCGACCTTGATATTGCCTAGCACCTTGGCACCTGCACCGATCATGACGTTGGCGCCGATCTTCGGGTGACGGTCTCCCGTCTCCTTGCCGCTGCCGCCGAGCGTCACGCCATGGAGAAGCGAAGTGTTGTCGCCCACCGTCGCAGTCTCTCCTATGACGACGCCGGTGGCGTGATCAATCATGATGCCGATCCCGATCCGCGCGGCGGGGTGGATATCCACGCTGAAAATGCGCGAAGACTGACTCTGAAGGTAAAGCGCGAAATCGCGCCGCCCCTCTTTCCACAGCTCATGCGCGAACCGGTGCGTGGCGAGGGCGTGGAAGCCTTTGAAGTAAAGCAGAGGCTCCAGGTACCGGCTGCACGCGGGATCACGGTCGTAAACCGCCGCAAGGTCAGCGCGGAACGCCTGCCCCAGCTCAGGCTTCCGGGACAACACGTCCAGAAACGTTTGTCCAATCAGCCCAGCATCCACATCGGTATGATTGAGCCGCTGGGCGAGCCGATGACAGACGGCATTCTCGAGCCGATCATGGCTCAGCACGGTCGCAAAGATGAACCCGCCGAGTGCCGGTTCGGCGAGCATGGCCTCCTCGGCTTCGCGGCGCACTTCAGCCCAAATCGGATCGACCTGAGCGAGCTTGTTCTGGGCCTGGAACCGGGGGGTCGGTGCCATGATGATCTCCTGCCAGGCTGTGACGTCTTACTGGCCTCTTCACCCAGCCCTAACGAGCGCTCGTTCCCTAGTCAACGTCGCACTGCACGGCTGAAGGTCAAATCTACCACGCCGGCAGAGCGACTGGCTTGCCGACTTGTGAGCAAAACACGTGGGATGCCGTATGGCTGCGAACAAGAGCAATGCTACTCATTCAAACACAGACAGGAGCTCCCGCTCGCCGCTCCGGTGGCCGAAGCCTAGGTGAGCCGCGCCGTCAACCTGCTTGCCCCTCCTGCCTCCGTTTCCACTCGCCGTAGAGGTCCGGGCGAGACTCCAACCGGACTGGCTCATGCCGGATTTTCATGGACTGCTCGGAGAAAGGTTTGGCGAGCTCCGCGTAAAGGGCTGCCCTCGAAAGCCCGTAAGGCTCTGCGTCCTCGCTCGAATGGGCGAAAACGACCTCGTCCACGCCGGCAATCCGCATCGCGGCCATGCACATCGGGCATGGCTGGCCACTTGCATAGATTGTACAGCCGCTGAGGTCCGGCGTGCCGAGCGCTTGGGCGGCGGCGCGCACTGCGGTGATCTCGGCATGAGCCGTCGGATCGTTGGTCGCCATGACCTCGTTCACGCCTGTCGCGATGACTTTACAGTCCTTCACAACGACGGCTGCAAATGGTCTGCCACCCTTCTCGATATTTTCGAAAGCAAGCTCGATGGCCTGGCGGAGGTAATGCTCGCTGGTGCACATTTTACGGGTCCTCCATTGGTGGCGGCTCTGCTGCGAGGAACTGAATACCACCACTGCCCCGAGTGACGTCCTGAAAGAACGCGCTCGCAGCCCACTCGGCCCTACTCGACCTCGAACACCACTCGCCCTCTGACGCGCCCTGCCAGAATCTCCGGCGCGAGAGCCAGAACATCGCTCAGCGGCCTTTTCTCCGTCAGGCTATCGAGCTTGTCGCGATCGAGATCGCGCGCCAGCCGCTCCCACGCGGCGGTACGACGTGGTTTCGGGCACATAACGCTGTCGATGCCGGCGAGGGTTACTCCGCGCAGGATAAAGGGTGCCACGCTAGCGGGCAGATCCATGCCTTGAGCGAGACCGCATGCGGCAACAGTGCCTCCATAGCGGGTCATGCTCAGCACGTTCGCGAGCGTATGGCTGCCTGCGACATCGATGGCGCCGGCCCATCGTTCACGGCCCAGGGGCCTGGCCGGCCCGCTCAACTCGCTGCGATCGATGATTTCGGCTGCACCGAGACTCTTGAGAAAGCCTTCCTGTTCGCGGCGGCCGGTGGAAGCGATCACGTGGTACCCAAGTTTCGAGAGGATGCACACAGCAATGCTGCCCACCCCACCTGCGGCGCCTGTCACAAGCACCGGCCCACGGTACGGCGTCACGGCATGATCCTCCAACGCCATAACGGCCAGCATCGCCGTGTAACCCGCCGTCCCGATGGCCATGGTCTGGGCAAGCGAGAACTCGGGCGGTCGCTTGACCAGCCAGTCGCCGTTGACCCGCGCATACTGGGCATAGCCGCCATAATGCGTCTCGCCGGCGCCCCAGCCGTTCAGGATGACGTCGTCCCCTGGCTTGAACTCAGGATGAGTAGAGCTTTCCACGGTGCCCGCGAAATCGATGCCCGGCACCATGGGCCACCGGCGGACAATCGGCGCCTTGCCGGTCAACGCCAACCCATCCTTGTAATTGATGGTGGTATGGGTGATCCTGACCAGCACATCGCCGGGCATCAGGTCCGAATCACTAAGCTCTTTCCATTCGGCTTGCTGCCCTTCTGGACCCTTGCTCAGCATCAGGGCCTTGAATTGCATGGGCTCCTCCTCCATCTCTCGCCGGGCCCATTCAAGCACGAATGGCACGTCGCGACAGCCCCCAAGGGGTGTGTTGTGTTGCATGTTTGCCCAACGACGGTTTGGAACGCATGGTAGCTATTCCTAACCAAATACTTCCAAGTCGATCGCCTTCATCTACCCAATATTGAAGCAGGATCTCTGGAAATTTGATCGGAACCTAAAGTTAACTTCGGCGTTATTCGTGCCGGAGCCACCGGTTCGTCGTCGTGATTGCTGCGCATCACTGTTGCAGCGGTGCCCTAAATCAGGGCGACAACCGAAAAGGAACTGATAGTCATCGGATTACTATTGCATCGCAGCACAGAATTTCGCTTGTGTCGGACAAAGCCGATCCGGTAAAGTCTGGCCAATTGCACAGGCTCGCCTGCGCTGCCGACCGCTGGCTATCCAGCAAAGGAGGCAACGATGGAATTGAAGACGAGACTGAACGTGCTAGCCGCGATCATGTCTTTCGGATTCCTCGCTGCGATCGTGTTTGGCGTAATCTGATTGCGTGACTCCGGCTCTTAGGCCGGGAACTGACAAGGGACGGCCCTCAGGTAATCCCCTCAGGAACAGTTTCAAAGAGAAAGGCGCGGTCCGACTCCGCGCCTTTTTCGATTTCGGACCGACCCAGCGAAGTCACTTCTTCAGCGCATAGCCGAGCACTGCGAGACCAAGCGGCCAGAGATTCGGGGGCACGCTGACCGGGATCATCTGGTTCAGCTTGAAGACAACGATGGCAGCACCGATCAAACCACCGATGAGCGCCGCGGCAAGGGTGCCAGCGGACGGCGTAGGCACGTCTTTCAAGATCTGTGCACCGATCACCCCAACAAGCCAGACAATGATTGCGGCGGCTACGGCATATACGAACATCTGTGCGTCACCGCCGACCGGAACATATCGCAGCACCTGGGGCGCGCCGAACCAGCCGATGGCAAGCTGAAGCAGGATCAATACCAGACGTCCAAGCATGAGACCCCCTCCCCTATGCGGTCAGTGGACAGAAGAATCGGCCGCCCGCGCCGACTCGTCAGCCAATGAAGGGGCATATCACGCCGCTTCATCCGTCGCGACATCCGGGAGGTAGTT
>QGVC01000059.1 GCA_003242645.1 Pseudomonadota bacterium | reverse complement strand
CGGGCAGGTTGATCGCGCGAGCAAGCTCCGTCAGTGCCTCTGCGGCCCCGGAAATGTGCACGCCGCCGCCTGCAAGCACGATCGGCCGCTTGGCCTCGGCAATCATCTGTGCCGCACGTTCGAGCGAACGGGCATCGGGACGGCAGCGCAGCGCCGGAGCGGCCTGATAGGCCGGATCGGCGTGGAACTCACCCTCCTCGTAACCGTGAGTTCCGTGGCAGATGTCCTCAGGCACGTCGACGATCACGGGCCCCGGCCGGCCGGTCGTCGCAACCGCAAAGGCCCGGCGCATCAGCTCCGGAATGCGGTGGATGCTCTCGATCCGGATGACCTCCTTGACGGCAGGGCGCAGGATCTCGAGCTGCCGCGACTCCTGGGTCATGTTCTTCCAGGAGTGATCCCGGTGCGTATTGCCCGTCAGCACCACAAGTGGCGAGCCCGCATTCAGAGCCTCGACGAGGCCCGTAACGAGATTGGTTGCGCCTGGTCCCAACGTTGCGTCGGCGAGGCCAACACGCCCGGAGACCTTGGCGTAGGCGTCAGCCGCAAAAACGCCCGCCCTCTCATCGTTGACGAGGTAATGCGCGAGGCCAAGCCGGCGGACGGCATCGTAGAACGGCAAGAGCTGAAAACCACCCATCCCGAACATTGGGCCGCCCTCGTGCGCCTGAATCATGCGCGCCAGGGCCTCGCCGCCGGTCATCTCGTTTGCGGACATTCAAAACTCCTGAAGTTCAAACCGAATAGCCAAGGTGCATTGGGAGCCAAAGTGCAAGCTCTGGGAAGATGATGAGCAGCACCAGCACAGCGGCCATGGCCAAAACGAACCAAATCACCCAGCGCACCGTCGCCTCGATGGGCACATTCGCGACTTTGGCCGTGACGAAGAGATTGACCGCCACAGGAGGCGTGACCTGGCCGATGGCTATGTTGATCGCCATCAGCACGCCGAACCAGGTGAGATTCCAGCCGAGCTTCAGCGCCACCGGATAAAGAAGCGGCAGCGAAATGAGGTAGATGGATGGCCCATCCAGCAGCATGCCGAGAAACAGGATGAGCAGCATCACCAGGCAGAGCACGACCGTTGGATCGTTGGTGAGCGCCAGAATGGCGTTGGCCGCCTGATCGAATGCTCCCAGCGTCGAGCCCGCGAAGGCGAAAAGGCCTGCGAGCGCGATGATGATCATGATGACTGCCGTCGTCTCAGCAGACTCGGCGAGGACCTCGAGGATGCCCTTGAGATCGAAGGCCCGATAGGCAACGCCGACGATAAAGCCATAGACGGCCGCAACGGCTGCCGCTTCCGTCGGCGTGAATAAGCCGCTCCGCAGACCGCCCAGAATGATGACGGGGGCGAACAGGCCTGGCAGCGCTTCCCAAAATGAGCGCCAAAATGGCGGACGCTTCTGCCCCTCACAATCGTCGAATCCGTGCTTTCGGCTGATCAACAGCGTCGGGATCATTAAGGCGCAACCGACGAGAACGCCGGGAATGAGACCCGCAGCAAACAAGGCCCTGAGATCAACACCGGGCACGAGCACGCCATAGATGACCAGTGCCAGCGATGGCGGAATGAGGATCGCCGTCGACGCACCCGCCGCGATGACGCTTGCGGAGAAGGCATCGGGATAACCCGCACGCCGCATGCTCGGGATCATGATGGTTGCGACGGCGGCGGCATCTGCCGGGCCCGAGCCGGACATGCCACCAAGGATCATGCAGACCAGGATCGCCACCAGAGCGAGCCCGCCCCGGCGCGGTCCCACGACTGCCTGCATGAACGTCACTAGCCGTGCCGCGACGCCCGCCTTCTCGAATACGGCGCCCGTTAGCACGAACAGCGGGATGGCAATCAGCGGATATTTATTGATCGAGTTGTAGGTAATCTGAGCAACGCTCTGCAGCGCATAGACATCAAGGCCAACAGCGATGGCTGCAAAGCCCGCGAGCCCGAGCGATACAGCGATGGGCGCGCCGACGACGAGGAGCGCAGCGAAAACCGCGACGAGAACGAGATTGGCGGTGATCATTGACTCGCCCTCTCCTCCCGCCACCACGCGAAAAGGATGCGACCCATGATGAGAACCGAAAGCACAGGCATCCAGATCGTGTAGATCCACGTCGGAACGCCGAGCCCTCCGGACAGCTCCTCAAACCGGTATTGATCCCAGGTCAGCCAACTGCCGTACCAGACGATCATTCCGAACATCAAAAGCGCCGCCAGCCGCGCTATCGCGCGAGTGAGCCGACGCCAGATCCGGCCGCGATCTGCAAAAAAGGCCACACGCATATGGCTGTTGCGGGCCACTGCTGCCGATGCGCCCACGAATGTCAGCAGCACCATGAGGAACGTTGAATATTCCTCGGTGAAAGCGAAGGAGTAATTGCTGACGTAGCGCACCAGCACGTTGGCAAAGCTGATCGCACAAATGCCGGCCATGGCGAGCGCACTGATCAGGCGCTCGATCGGCAAAAGGCGGTCGCCCCCTTCCGAGGGGATTTCGGGCACGTCAGTGCCTGATTCATGTGCCATGGGAAGTGGTGCAGAAGCAGAAAGGCACACCCGCCGCTGCGGGCGGGTGTACCTCAGACATAACTACTTGCCGCGATTGGCAACGGCCTTCTCAGCAGCCTCCACGAGCTCGGCGCCGATCCGGGCCTTCCACTTTTCGTAGACCGGCTTCGTCGCGTCCTGGAACGCCTTGAGCTCCTCGGGCGTCAGCTCGGAAATGGTGACGCCCAGCTTCTTTATCTCCTCCAGCTGGGAGGGATCCTCCGGCGTCACGCCCTTGCGCGCCACCTCGATGCCGTACTTACCAGCGTCCAAAGCTGCCTGCCGAACAATCTCCTGATCTTCAGGCGTGAAGCTCTCCCACACCTGCTTGTTGACCGCGAAGATCAGCGGATCGGCCACGTAGTGCCACAACGTCACGTACTTCTGGCCCACCGTGTGGAGCTTGGCGACCGTAAAGATCGACAGCGGATTCTCCTGGCCGTCGACAGCGCCCGTCGAGAGTGCCGGCTGAGCATCGGCCCAGCTCATCTGGGTCGGGTTGGCACCGAGAGCGGTAAATGTGTCGTTGAACAGCGGCGAGCCAACCACCCGGATCTTCAGACCCTTCAAATCCTCCGGCTTGCGAACCTCATGCTTGGAGTTGGTCAGCTCACGGAAGCCGTTCTCACCCCAGGCGAGCGGAACGATGTCCTTGGACGCGATGATCTCGAACAGCTTCTTGCCCGGCTCACCCTGGGTGATGGCGTCGATCGCGGCATGGTCCGGCATCAGGAACGGCAGAGAGAACAGGTTCAGCTCCGGCACCTGTGGTGACCAGTTGATGGTGGAGCCGACCGCCATGTCGATGATGCCCTGACGCATGGCGGTGAACTCTTTCGTCTGGTCACCTGCCACGAGCTGCGCACCGGGATAGACCTTCATATTGATGCGGCCGTTCGTGCGCTCTTTCACAAGATCGGCCCACCGTTGTGCCGAAAGCCCCCAGGGAAACGGGACACCGACCACCGTCGAAATCTTGTACTCGCTTTTATAGTTTTGCGCTTCCACCGGGGTCGCTGCGAACGCTCCCACCAGCAGCGCGGGCAAAGCGAGCCCCGCAGCAATTTTTTTGAACAAATCCATGGCGTTTCTCCACCCTCCTGACTAGTACGCGACAAGCTCACGAACGGTTTTGCTGATCCCTTCCTCGGTGACGCGCACCGCGTCTTCAAGCGGCGGAGCGTAGCTGACTGGGATGCGCGGTGCCCCGAGGCGGCGAACAGGTGCCTTTAACCTGTTGTACAGATTTTCTGCAACCGTTGCAGCGATCTCGGCACCGAACCCGGCGACGGAAACCGCTTCCTGCGCAACGAGCAGCCTGCCCGTCTTCTCAACGCTTCTGAAGACGGATTTCTTGTCCCACGGCCAAAGCGTGCGAAGATCGATTACCTCCGCTTCGATGCCCTCACCCGCAAGGCGCTCCGCAGCCGCTGCGGCAATGTGGACCTGTTTGGACCATGAGACGATCGTCACGTCCCGGCCTTCTCGCACGAGTCGAGCCTCGCCAAGGGGCACAAGGTATTCAGGATCAAGTGGTACATCTCCTTCGAGAGACCACATGTCCTTGTGCTCCATGTAGATGACGGGATCGTCGCAACGGATCGCGGATTTCAGCAGGCCCTTATTGTCGGCTGGCGTTGCGGGGCAGACCACCACAAGGCCGGGAATGTGGACGTACCAAGCTTCCAACGACTGAGAATGCTGGGCCGCAGATGAGCGCCACATCCCGATCGGCTGACGCACGACGAGCGGCACCTTTGTCTGGCCGCCGAACATGTAGCGCGCCTTGGCGGCTTGGTTCACGATCTCGTCCGTGGCGCACAGCGCGAAGTCGGAAAAGCGCATCTCGACAACGGGCCTGGTGCCCATCATCGCGGCGCCAACGGCGGCGCCCATGATGCAAGATTCCGAAATCGGCGCATCCGAAATGCGGTCCTTGCCGAATTCCTCCACCAGCCCCCGGTATTGGCCGAAAACACCACCACGGCCCAGGTCCTCGCCGACCGCCCAAACCGTCGGATCCCGCCGCATCTCCTCCGCAAGCGCGAGCGCAGAAGCCTCCAAGTAGGTCATGCGCTTCATCAGTAGGCCTCCACGCGCGGGTCGCCGATGTCCTGCACATCATGGAAGGCGCGCTCTGCCGGCGGGTAAGGCGTGGCGATAGCCTTCTCGTAGGCGGCCTGCATCTCGGCTCTAGCTGCATCGCGATCGGCCTCGAGCTCCGCCTCGGCAACTCCAGCCTGGCGCAGCATCTCGGCCGCGCGTGCGATCGGATCCTGCTTCCAGCGCTCCTCCACCTCCTCCTTCGGGCGGTAGGTGGCCGGATCGGCACCGGTGTGACCGGTTAGTCGATAAGTGCGAGCACGGAGGAACTGCGGTCCGCCTCCTGCGCGGATGGCCTCCCTGAGCTCCAACATCAGCTCCTCGACGGCGAGCACATCATTGCCGTCGACGTCGTACGCCGGCAGACCGATGCCTCTCGCTCGCGCCACAGGTCCCTCGCCGGCGGTCATGTCCACCGTGCGGGTCGATGCCGCGAAGCCGTTGTCCTCGCACACGAACAGAACCGGCAGGTTGAAGACCTTCGCCCAGTTGAGCCCCTCGAGGAACGGGCCGCGGTTGATGGCGCCATCTCCGAAGATGCAGCACACGATGCGATTTTCCTTCTTCAGCTTGATGGCGTGGGCTGCACCCGCCGCAATGCTGATGTTGGCAGCGACAACCCCGTTGGCCCCAAGCATGCCGACGGAAAAGTCAGCGATGTGCATGGAGCCGCCTTTGCCGCCGCAGTTACCCCCTTCCCGGCCGAACAGCTCGCGCATCATGGCGAGCGGATCAGCGCCTTTCGCCAAAGTGTGCCCATGACCGCGGTGAGTCGAAAGAAGAATGTCCTCGCGCGCCAAGTTGCTGCAGATCCCGGCGGCGATAGCCTCCTGGCCAATGGACGGATGTATGGCGCCCAGCACCACCTTCTCTTGGAGGCCGCGAAGGGCTTGCTCCTCGAATGCGCGGATGCGGTGCATCAGGCGATGATGCGCACGCAGCCGCTCAACATCGATGTTGCGACGTAAGCTCATAATGCGCGTCAGGCTCCGGCAACAGGTTGAACGTCTCGGCTTATTGGAGGCGGGTCGAGCATCTCGGCGAGCGCTTCCGCCTCTTCGCGCAGCCGATGAACGAGCTTTGGCAGGCGGTCAGCGCCCATCCGATCCCGGATGGCTGCGAGGCTCAAAGACGCGACAGGGCGTCCGCTGCGGGTCACCACCGCCACGCCTATGGCTTGCATCGCAGGCACGATACGCCCTTCATTGAGCGCGAAGCCGTCTCTTCGCGTGCGCGCAACGAGCCGCAGTAGCTCGTCAGGCGAGAATCCTGCATAGTCCTGCAACCACCGCCTGTTGCGCGCGATGATGACCTCAATCTCATCGTCGGGAAGGTGCGCGAGCAGCGCGAGGCTTCCCGCCCCTACTCCGAGCGGACGTCGGTCACCCTCATCAAGCGTCAGTGTGCGAATGGGGAAGCTGCCAACCTCGCGGGCGATGCAGACGGCGGCAAGGCCCTCGCGCACGGAGGCGAACACCGTATCCTCCGTCTCGGCGGCGAGCCGCCGCAACACAGGCCGGACGAGACTTCCGATGTGATGGATTGCAGCGTCACGCCCCAGGGCGGCAGCAGAGGCGCCGAGCCTGTAACGTTTCGTTTTCAGATCCTGGTGGACGAAGCCAACATTGACCAAAGCGCCAAGCAATCGGTGCGCCGTAGTCTTACCAAGGCCGGTCGTCTCCGCGATGTCACTCAAACGGAATCCGCCGTCACCCGCGGCAGAAAGCAGACGCAGGATCGTCGCGACCCGATCCACAGTCTTCACTGTGGGTTCCTGGTTCAAAGCCACACCTCGTCCGCAATCTCTGCCCGCAACCTCTTCCAAATTAGCGGAACTTGGATAGCATGTTTTTGGAACACAGGTCATTCGTTTTCACAACGTCCCACACGGTTGGCCAGAAAGGCCAGAGAGACACGCGCCGTGATCGAAGCGCCGACGGCAACAAAATTTCCTCCTGAAGCGCGCGGAAACGTTGTCGTCTGCGGAAGTCACGGCGGCCGCTATCCCGCCTACCTCGCCGCGCAAGCTGGTCTCCGGGCTGTCATCTTCTGCGACGCCGGCGTTGGCCGCGACGGTGCGGGAATCGAGTCCCTCTCGCTCCTCGGCCAAGGCGGCATGGCCGCGGCAACCGTCTCCCACATGACCGCCCGCATTGGGGAGCCGGCGGACATGCTCGCGCGCGGCATCATTTCTCACGTCAACGAGCCGGCGCGAGCGGTCGGCGTCGAGCCCGGCATGCCATGCCGGCTGGCAGCGGAGCGGCTAGAGGCTGCCGAGGTCCGCACCGTTCATATCCCGCCATCGGAGGAAGCCCGCACGGTTCTCACCCTTCCCGGCGCAGCCCGCCGGCTCGTGCTGATCGACTCCGCTGCCATGGTGGAGCCCAATGATTCTGGTCAGATCATCGTGACCGGCTCCCACGGGGGGCTGGTTGGCGCCAATCCGGCATATGCTCTCCGCGTCGACGGTTTTGCCGCCGTCTTCAACGACGCCGGGATCGGCATAGACGAGGCAGGGATCGCCCGTTTACCGGCCCTCCAAGAAAGAGGCATTGCGGCTTTTACAGTCGCCGCTGAGAGTGCCAGGATTGGGGATGCGAGATCGACGTACGAGGACGGCGTCATTTCTGCCGTGAACGAAAGAGCTCGTGAGCTGGGTGCCATCCCGGGTAAGCGGGCGAAGGACGTGCTGCTCGCCTGGGCGCGGGGTGTCACATGAGGTAGGATCATTGGCGGTGCGCGCCGCCGCAGCAGCGGTTGAGGCCAGAAGAATAGGAAAATGAGAAAACCTGTCTGGTGCGGAATTGTATTTTTATTTTTCGCATTGGCTGTGGCGCCGTGGGCCGCGGCGGAAACCTTAACGTTGAAACTCGTTCACAACCACGCACCAGGGACGATCTGGCAGGAGGTCGCCGAGGATTACGCGTCGCGAGTCCATCAGCGCTCCGGCGGAAAGGTAAAGATCGAGGTCGTCCACGCGGACGCTAACGGCGTAGCCCTCACAGCTGAGGATCTCCTTGCCGGCGACCATGACATCATGATGCATCCCGTGGGGGCGCTTTCTCGATACGACGCTCTCGCTGGGCTTGAAGCTTATCCTTATCTCATTCGCGATATTGCGCATTTCAGAGCCGTTTACGACGGTGCTCTCGGCAAGGAGCTTCTGACTGAAATCGGAAAAAGAACGGCTTTTCACCTTATCGGCGCGGCTTATCGCGGAACTCACCATTTGAGCTCCAATCGTCTGGTCGAGAAAATCGACGATCTCCGCGATCTCAAGGTCCGTGTACCGGAGCTGAAAATCTTCGAGCTCACCTGGGAATATTTAGGCGCCTCTCCCGTGCCAATGGATTTCTCTGAACTTTACGAGGCGTTGCGCGAGGAAGATGTGATGGCCCAGGAAAGCCCGCTGAAGACGATGCGGGATGCAAACCTTTCAGAGGTGCAGAAGTACGTCATCGAGACCGGACACATCCTCGGCGCCATGACGTTCATCCTTCCCGATGATCGCTATTGGGCTCTGCCAGAGGACGTGCGGCAGCTCCTGCAAGAGGAAGGGGAAGCCGCCATGCGCGCAGGAACGGATCGGATGATTCAAATGGAGCCGCGTTATCGGAAAGATCTCGAGACACGCGGCATGACCTTCATCCCGGTCAACCGCAATGCCTTCCAGGCCAAGCTCGCTCCGATGGCAAAGGAGTTTGAGGAGCTCACGCCCTGGATACAGCGAATAAAGGCCGCTATCCCTCCTGCTGCGAATTAGCGGCCCCCTGAGAAGCCATTGGACAAGCGTCTTTCGGCGCGGTCGGGTGATTTGATCGACCCTTGCGCACCGCAAGCGATCACCGGCACACGAGCACGGGGATAGTCGAGTGCGTCAGCACCTTCTGCGTCTCGCTGCCGAGGAGAAAAGCCGATAATCCGCGCCGGCCGTGCGAGGCCATGACAATCAAGTCACAACCCCTGTCCTTGGCGGTCTGGATGATGCCGTCATACGGCTGAGGGTTCTCGACTTGCACGCGATCGCAGGCCACGCCCTGGGCTTCGGCGGCTTTGACGACAGCGTCCAACGCCGCCTTGGCCTGTGCGTCCGTCATCGCCTGAAACTTCTCCGGATCCTCCGGATAGACGACCCCTTCGATCGTCAGGAGCTGAATGGGCGGCGTCACGGTCACAGCAGTCAGCTTGGCGCCCAGGTGTTTCGCAAGCTCGATGGCGTGACTGAAGGCCCGCTCTGCAAACTCCGACCCATCAGTGGTCACGAGAATATGCTTGAACATTTGCTGCTCCTCCCTGAGCGCCGGTGACGCTACCAACGAAAACTGGGCGCCGCCGAGATTGCCTTGATGGGCATCAATCCCGGCATTTCATCAACGCATCACCTGGCGTTCAGGGCCCAGAATAATTTCGGGCAAGGTTACGCCGCCGCCGGATGCTGGGGACGCCGGTTCCACGGCATGTAGGCCAAGATTTTTGCCATGCCGCAGAATCCGCTAACGCCGGCAAAGACCAGTCCAGCGCCAACGAAGGCCGAAAGTGCGTAGAATGGGGGCGAAACAAGTGCGCCAAGCGCAATGCCCATCAGCACAAGGCTACCGGCCGCAATCTGCACCTGACGCTGAAGCTCGATGGGCTGGCTCTTGTCCTGGACAACAGGCAACCCCGCCTTCTTCCAGGCATCGAGACCACCTTCGAGAACATAGGCCTTGACCTTTACAGCCTGCGCAAGCTTCTCGCTGGCCGCGGTGGTACGGCCACCGGTGCGGCAATGGAAAATGACCGCGGGCGCATCACCGGGGTCGATCGGCCCTAGACGGGAAAGCGGAGCGTGTCGCGCGCCAGGGATGCGCTCGCGCGCGTACTCGTCATCTTCCCGGATGTCGATGAGAACCGCGCCCTCATCCATGTATCGCTTGGCATCCTGAGGCTTGATCGGAATGAGGCTCATCGTGGCTCCTTCTCATCTCTGATCTTTGCGCCGTTGACCGAGCGCTTCGCTTGTAAGTCATCCATGTCTGCCCAGCTGTGGGCAGTAAAGCTCGTGGAGAGTTGCGAGCAGACGCTCGATGCGCGGATCGGCGATGCGATACCAGAGCGTCTGGCCCTGCCGGCGAAATGTGACAATGCCCTGCTCGCGCATGATCGCGAGGTGTTGCGACAGGGCGGACTGCGACAGGCCGACGGCCTCGCCCAAGCTCGTCACGTTCGCTTCACCCCACTCGACGAGCTTGCACAGGATCATCAACCGGCGCTCGTTCGACAGCGCACGCAAGGTCTCGGCGACTTCGGCCGCCGCCGCCTCGAATTCCGCGATATCGAAGTGGGTTTGTGTCATCAAGCGCATCCATTAGACGATGCTAAATTAGGAAGCGCTGAAGCATTGTTCAATGCTGAACGCTCGTCGCGCGCGGCAGTGCACGCGCTTTTGAACTGACGCTTCGCTGGACAGAGCGGTGGGTCAGGTTTGTGGATGCCGACGAGTAGAGATGCCGTGCTTTCGCCACGGTGAGCGACGAGCTCAGCGAGCAATGGTGCGATGACACCTAAGGGCCCACGTGCAGGCTTGCTCGGCCGCGTACCCCACGCCCGAGCTCCAATAGTTCGTGGTCGCGCCGACTAAACGACTAGAGCCGTTCGGGCCAGTCGGTCACGCTGCGCGGCTCGTCGCGGCAGTGCACTTGGGCCGGCGGCGCCGTCGCCTCGACTGCGGTGAAGGGCTCAAGAATTCTGTAGGTGTGCTTCGCGCCAGCCGGTACCAGCCAACAATCGCCAGGCTCCAGCCGGATCGTCTGCCCTTCGATCTCCAGCTCGGCTCGGCCATTGATGACATAGCCGACCGTCTCGTAATCCCGCACGCTCTCCCGCTTATGACTGTCGGCGGGCTCGTTCTCCCACAGCCGCATCGAAACGCGTTTGCCAGAGACGAGATACTTCTGCCCCATCTCGCCCTTGGGCGAGTCGGCGGAGTGGACTTTTTTCACCGTCGTGTCCGTCATCGTACGAGTTCCGGTTCAGGCCCGTGCCCTGCAGCAAGCGAAACAGCAGCGCACGAGCGTCTCGCCCCGAAACAAACGGACCGGCGCTCGCGTTCCAAACGGCAGACGCGACGCCCCTTTACTTGGACTTGCCCCGGATGAA
Source organism: Pseudomonadota bacterium (assembly GCA_003242645.1). The sequence goes on along the minus strand of QGVC01000059.1, from coordinate 2,995 downwards.
CTCGATGATGCCAGAGAAGTCGACCCCCGCGTTACCGTTAGCGACGAACAGCTGGTAAAGCTGCATTGCCTCGGCCCCCAAAGGCGTCGGCACACCGGTCGCGCGCGCTGCCTCCTGAGCCAGGCTCAAATCCTTCAGCATCAACTCTGCCGCAAAGCCAGGTTTGTAACCGTTGTTCGCTGGCGAGGTGGGGACTGGGCCAGGCACTGGGCAATAGGTGGTGATCGACCAGCATTGTCCCGATGAGGTAGAGGCGACATCGAACAGTGCTTGGTGCGATAGACCTAGCTTCTCTGCGAGATTGAACGCCTCGCAGACGCCGATCATGCTGATGCCCAGGATCATGTTGTTGCAGATCTTGGCGGCCTGGCCCGCACCGGCATCACCGCAATGGACGACCCTCCGGCCCATCTTCTCGAGTGCTGGACGCGCCTTCTCGAACGCCTCGGCGCTTCCTCCCGCCATGAGCGTCAGCGTGGCAGCTTCCGCGCCGCCAACACCGCCGGAGACCGGGCAATCGAGCGACAGCTTGCCGGCCGCGGCGGCCAACTCATGAGCCCGACGCGCGGAGGCGACGTCGATCGTCGAGCAGTCGACGAACACGGCACCCTCGGCGGCGACTTTGAGCACGTTCGTGCCCTCGTAGACAGCAAGCGTGTCCTTGCCCGCCGGCAGCATGGTGATGACAATGTCCGCGCCCTCGGCTGCGGCCTCGGCACTTGGCGCAGCTTGAACCCCGCGTTCGGTCGCCCTCTGCAGGTTCGCAGGCACGATGTCGTACCCAACGACTGGGTAGCCTGCCTTGACGAGGTTCCCCGCCATCGGCGTCCCCATGTTGCCGAGCCCGATGAACGCGATCTTTGTCATCTCCTTCCTCCTCCCTGCGTCGTGCTTGTTTCGTCAGCGCCCGGACCACTGAGGCTGCCGCTTGGCGAGGAACGCCTCCAACCCCTCACGAAAGTCAGCACTTGTATAGATCCGCGCGATGATATCGGTATCATCGACTTTCGGTGACTGTTCGCGGGCACGGCGCAGAAGCTCTTTCGTCGCCCTGAGCGTCAGCGGCGCATGACCTGCGATCTCACGTGCCAGCTCCTCGGCGCGTGTCATCAATGCGGCATGGTCCTCAACCACCTCGGAGACGAGACCAGCCGTCAGGGCTTCCTCCGCACCCATCAAGCGCGCCCTGAAGATGAGGTCCTTCACCCGCCCTTCTCCGATCAGCCGGACGAGACGCTCCAGAATTGCAGAGGAAAGGCAGTTGCCCAGCGTGCGGGCAATCGGAAACCCGAATTTCATGTCCCGCGTGGCGATCCGGAGGTCGCAGCAGGCGGCGATGGCAGCGCCTCCACCCGTGCACGCTCCCGCTATGGCTGCAATGGTCGGCACAGGGCAGGACTCGACGGCTGTCATGATCTCGTTGGCATGCTTCTCGTAAGCGATGCCCTGCTCCGGCGTGCGAAAATCCCGAAAGAGGGAGATGTCAGTGCCTGCCGCAAACGCGCGATCTCCAGCACCGGTGATGACGATGGCTGCGACAGAGCCGTCTGTCGGCGCGCCGGCACAGATCTCTGCCAGCCGGTCATACATGCCGAACGTCAGGGCGTTGCGAGCCTGCGGCCTGTTGAAGATCACGAACCCGATCCGGTCGCGAACCTCATAGATGATCTCATCCGAGCCTGCTGCGGCCTGTTCCGCCCGATCCATCTCAACCTCATCATCCTTCACGCTTGCAAGAAAGCGTCGGCAAATTCGGCTCAAACAAACCGTCTTGTGCACAAGAAGGCAAATGCTTTCAGCACGGTTTGGCGCGCCTTGGCCAAGCTCGGCATTTGAACAGCCACCAGCTCTTGCCCCTAGGGCTTCGGCTTCAATCGCGATCCCGTGAACAGTCTCCCCACGTTTAGCAGTGGCTCACAGGCGGCTCCGGAGGCATAAGTTTTTTCAGAAATGCCCCTATCATGTGTTCTTCTGTCGCGCGGCATACCTGTAGCTGGCGCGGCCTGCTGATTTGGTCTTGCATGGCTCGAACCAGGATCTGACAACTCGGTTCGCAATGGTGAAAAACCGGCTGAGACATCGTTCACGTGAGGTCGCGATTGCGGTGGCTATCACCTTGGCCGCAGTGGCGGCGGTGATCGCAACATTGTCGAGCCAGGAGGAGGACGCCCAAACCGCAGAGCCAGTCGCCCTCATCACGCCCAAGAAATGAGGGCATCCGGCCGTGGGGCCGCTGCCGTCACTCGGCGGTCCATCCACCGTCGATGGAATAGTTGGCGCCGGTGATCGAGGCGGCGGCGTCGCTGGCCAGAAATGCGGCCAAAGCACCAACCTGCTCTACGGTGATGAACTGCCGCGTGGGCTGGCGTGACAGGATCTGCTCGCGCGCCTGTTCCTCGCTGATGCCTTGTGTGCGGGCAAGATCGGGAATCTGACGCTCCACCAGCGGTGTCCAGACAAAGCCCGGCGATATCGCGTTGCATGTTATACCGTGACGGGCAACCTCAAGAGCGACAGCCTTCGTGAGACCAGCCAGCCCGTGCTTGGCTGCGACATATGCGCACTTGTTGGGTGATGCAGTTAGTGAGTGCGCTGAGCAGATGTTGATGATCCGCCCCCACCGCCGCGCCTTCATGCCGGGAATCGCGGCGCGGATCGCGTGAAAGGCCGCGGACAAGTTGATTGCGATGATGGCGTCCCACTTCTCGATGGGGAACTCCTCGATCGGGGCGACATGCTGAATGCCCGCGTTGTTGACGAGGATGTCGACGCTGCCGAAGTTCTGCTCAGCTGACGCAACCATGTCAGCGATCTGATTATGGCGCAACATGTTGGCCCCGTGGAACATGACCCGCGTCCCGTGAGCCGCCACGGCCCGGATCTGCTCAGCGTTCTCGTTCTCGTCCCCGAGCCCGTTCATGACGATGTTCGCTCCCTCCTTCGCGAGAGCGTGGGCGATGCCGAGCCCGATGCCCGATGTGGAGCCGGTGACGAT
>QGVC01000400.1 GCA_003242645.1 Pseudomonadota bacterium | reverse complement strand
TCGCTGGCCTCGTTGCCGCTTTCCCGCAAGAAACCGTCGCCATCTGGCGGCTCGTCCGCGCGGGACGCATGGCCGAGGCGCTCGAAATCTATCGCTGGTTCCGGCCGCTGCTCGACGTCGATGTCTCGACCAAGCTGGTGCAGAACATCAAGCTGGTGGAAGCCCTCGTCATCAACTCAAACGACCGCTGCCGTCCTCCGCGCCTGCCGCTCGTCGGCGCCGAGCGGGAGCGGATCGTGAAGATCGTCGAGAAGGCGCTCGCCAACCGCCCCAAGTTGCCAGCGTTGCCTGAAACGCCGAGTGCCGCGGCGGCAGAGTAAGTCAGGGTGCCGCTCATCCGTTTGGCAGTGTCGCGAACGCCTGCTCCAAGTCGGCAATGATGTCCGCCGGATCTTCGAGGCCGATGTGGAGGCGGACGAGCGCCCCGCCGTTCCATCCATGGATGCCGCCTTCGGGGTAGACCATCGCAAGGCTTTCGAAGCCGCCCCACGATGCGCCGAGGCCGAACAATTGGAGCTTGTCCACCATCCGGTCGACGTCGTCCTGGCGGATGTGCGGCTTGAAGGCGACCGACAGCAGGCCGTTCGCCCCGGTGAAGTCCCGCTTCCAGATCTCGTGGCCCGGGTGATAAGGCAACGGCGGATAGAGCACGCGCTCCACTTGCGGATGGCCTTCGAGCCACCGGATCACCTCCGCGGCGTGGGCGCAATGCATGGCGATACGCGCACTTGCCGTGCGCAGCCCACGGAGCGCCTGATAGGCATCGTCCGAACTGACCGTTTGCCCCAGCAGGCCGGCATCGTAGCTGAGTTGATCGGCCGCGCGGGCGTTGGCCGTCACCGACCCCATCATGAGGTCGGAATGTCCGCCGATGTACTTCGTTATCGCGATGATCGAGATGTCTGCGCCCAGAGCAATCGGCCGGTAAAGGCCCGGCGCCCCCCAGGTATTGTCGACGGCGAGTAACGTGTTCTCGCGGTCCTTCAGCAGCGCGGCGATGGCGGGCAGGTCCTGCATGTCGAAAATGATGGAACCTGGAATTTCGACGTAGACCAGTCGCGTTTCAGGCCGCAGCCGCTTCGCCACCTCCTCGTGCCCTCCGTTGTAGAACTCGCAATCGATGCCGCGCGGGCGGAGAAAGCGGACGGCAATCGCGCGCGCCGGGGCGTAAATGGACTCAGACAGCAGACAATGATCTCCCGGCTTCAGCACGGAGAGAAACACGTGGGCGATCGCCGCGAGCCCCGTCGGAAACAGCATTGTCCGCGCGCCCTGCTCGATTTCCGTCAGCGCGTCCTCGAGCGCGAACGTCGTCGGCGTGCCGCGGGCCCCGTAGGTGAAAACCCGCTCGTTTCTCTCCCGGCGATTGCGGATCGACTTGAGGGTGGCTGTGTCGCGGTAGAGAACCGTCGAGGCCCGCACGATGGACGGGTTCACCGCACGCGTTTCGGCATCTGCATGGTTGCGCCCGGTGCGGACGAGTCTCGTCTTGTCGCGTTGCTTCATCGAGTCCTCTCAAGAAATCCGCGAGAGTTCAGGGATCATACGCCGGACGAGCCTAGCCCGAACCGAGCGCATCCGCGACTAGTGCGCGCGCCTGAGCTTCCAGCCATGCCTTGACGCCAACCGCAGGGGTCGCCGACGCGGGCCGCCCGGCACGGCGAAACGGCCGCCCGGCGGCCTGCTCCAGATGCGGCGCCAGATGGCGGAAATAGCCCATGTTCTCCGGCTCCTCCTCGCACCAGACGAGCTCGGCGGTCCTGTAAGGCTTCAAAGCCGCCGCCACCGCATCGGCCGGAAATGGCCAGAGCTGCTCGAGGCGCACCAGCGCCACCTTCCGATCCAGGCCGCGCTCCGCACGCGCCAGCAGAAGCTCGTAGTAGACCTTGCCCGTGCAGAGCACCACCCGCTTGGGGCGTTTGACCATGTCGTCCCGAATTACGGTGCGGAAGGCCGTGCCGGGCCCGAAGTCGGCCAACACGGATACGCAGGCCTTGTGGCGCAGCAACGCCTTCGGTGTCAGCACAACCAAGGGCTTGCGGAAGGGCCAGTGCATCTGCCGGCGGAGCAGATGGAAGAAGTTGGCCGGCGTCGACACGTTCGCCACGACGAGATTGGCCCCGGCACAGGCTGCCAACAGCCGTTCGGGCCGTCCGGTCGAATGATCCGGCCCACCGCCGTCGAGCCCATGCGGCAAGAGGATGACAAGACCCGTCGACCGCAGCCAGCGATCCTCGCTGCAAGCGATGCACTGGTCGAACACTGGCTGCGCAATGTTGAGGAATTCGCCGAACTGCGCCTCCCACACCACGAGCCGGCGCGGATCGGCCAGGCTCACGCCGTATTCGAAACAAAGCACCGCGTGCTCGATGAGCGGCGTGTTGTGGATCTCGACGTGGTTTAAGTCTTTCGCCGCAGGCGCAAGCACCAGATGCCGTGCGCCTGTCGTCTGGTCGTGCAGCTCCCAGTGGCGTTGTGTGAAGGCGCCGCGCACCGCATCCTGACCGCTGAAGCGGACTGGCATTCCCTCCGCAAGAAGAGATGCGAAGGCGAGAGCTTCACCTGTGGCCCAGTTCAGGCCCTCGCCGGTTTCAATCGTGTGGCGCCGCTCCTCCAGAAACCGAGCCACCTTGGGATCAAGAGAAAACCCGGTCGGAACCTCCGTCAGCAGCCTGCCCAGACGCCTCAGCTCATCCAGGGGTAGCCCTGTTTCGGGCGAGCCCAGCATCTCGACCGTGCTGCCAGCGCGAAAGCCTTTCCATGCGCCTTCGAACCAATCGGCGCGATTGACGGAGTAGGACTTTGCTGCCGCAAGCCCCGCTGCGATCCTTTCGCTCATCGTGTCGGCCTCGGCGGCCATGAGCGATGTGTCGATCCCCTCCGCCTCGAGCCGCGCCGCGTAGATCTCGTTCACCGGCGGACGGGCATCGATCGCGCGATACATCAGCGGCTGCGTGAACCGCGGCTCGTCGAATTCATTGTGGCCAGGGCGGCGATAGCACACGAGGTCGATGACGATGTCGCTGGCAAATGTCGCGCGCCAATGTGCTGCCACGATGGCGACTTGATAGACGGCATCCGGATCATCGCCGTTCACGTGGAGAACCGGCGCCTCGACCAGCTTCGCGATGTCGGTCGGATGCCGCGCGGAACGCCCTTCCTCCGGCAGCGTCGTGAAGCCGATCTGATTGTTGATGACGACATGGATCGTGCCGCCGAGATCGTAGGGCGCCAACCGCGAAGTCGGAAAATTTTCGCCCCGAGCCCCTGCCCTTG
>QGVC01000058.1 GCA_003242645.1 Pseudomonadota bacterium | reverse complement strand
TCGCCCATCGCGGCGCGGATCGGGGGCTACCGAGGTGTCGTCGGTCCGTTTTTTGCAGCGATATCTGCGCTGTTTGCCCTATTCCTAACCTTCCTTGCCTCAGACGTTTGGGAAAGAAAAAATCGCGCCTGGCATGTTGTTCAAACCGAGAGCGATGCGCTGTCAGCGCTGGTCGCTCTCGCAGCGACGAACGAAACGGCGGCGAACCAGATCAATGATGCCGTAAGGAGCTATATCACTGCGGTTATCGAGGACGAGTGGCCACGGATGCGGCAACAGGAGAGCTCGCCGGAGGCCGCTGAGCGCGTGAACCAATTACTTCAATCCGTGGCAGCCGCCGCCAGCAGCTACGCGCCGACCGTGCACGATAAGATGTTGCAAAAAGCGATTGACGCCAGAGATGCGCGAGCTCAGCGAACCTCTTTGAGCATCAATCGCGCCGAAACGCTCCAGTGGCTGAGCGTGATCGTTCTCGCGCTCCTGACGCAACTTTCCATCGCCATGGTGCACCTCGACCGCTCAGAGCCGCAACGGATGGCGCTTGGGGTTTTTTCGGTTGCTGCGGTTTTCACGATTTGCGTCGTGGCGGCTTACGATCGGCCGTTCGACGGCCATCTCAGAATTTCGCCTGATCCTCTTGCCGAGGTCCTCGAACGGCTCCCGCCACAGAAGGCGCAATGAAAGGCCACTGCTCAGGTTACCCTTCTAGTTTGAAATTTCGACGGCGTTTCGGCTGATTCTTATTCAGAAGAAATCAGTTGAGTGCGCAGCTTATTGCGCTCGGGCTTGCCGAATTTGGTAATTCACGCCAGCCAGCGCTTGCGCCGGCGGTAGTGTTTGACGTTGCGGTAATCCACTCGGCCAGCTCCGCCGAGATAGAATTCCTGCACGTCGGGATTCTCGGCTAGAGCTTTCGCGGTGCCGCTCATCACGACGCGGCCGTTGTCGATCAAGTAAGCATGATCGACGATAGCGAGCGCTGCGGCAGCGTTCTGCTCCACGAGCAAGATGCTCATGCCCGTCTCGCGCACGATCCGGGAAATGATCTCGAAAATTTCGTCGACGAGAAACGGCGCCAATCCAAGGCTCGGCTCGTCCAGCATCAGCAGCTTCGGCTCGGTCATCAGAGCACGGCCGATGGCAAGCATTTGCTGCTCGCCGCCGGAAAGATAGCCGGCCTGAGCATTGGAGCGCTGCTTCAGGCGCGGGAACCACTCGAAGACGCGCTCGGTCAATTCGTTGATCTTGGCCCGGCTGCGGTGCATCGACGTCGCTGCGATCAAATTCTCCAGCGGCGTCAGGTGCCCGAAAACGTGACGGCCTTCGAGCACGTGAGCAATCCCGAGCCGGACCCGCTCAGGCGCCGAGAGCCCCAGCAGGTCCTGGCCGCGGAAGCGGATCTCGCCACGGGTTACCTTTCCGCGCTCCGGCGCCAGCAGGCCGGAAATGGCCTTAAGCGTCGTGCTCTTGCCGGCGCCGTTCGAGCCGAGCAGCGCGACCGCGCCTCCCTCGGCGACCTCGAGCGAGACGCCCTTGATCGCGAGGAAGACCTGATCGTACACGACCTCGACGTTTTCGAGTGTCAGCATCGCTGGATTGCCGAGAGGCTACTGCTTCTTGAACTCCGCAGCGGTCTTCTTGACGAGGTCCATCACGACGTCCTGGTAAGCGGCAATCCAGTCGCTTTTCGGCACCCACTTGCTGCCGTCCCACTGGGAGATGCGGCCGTAGCCACCGCCCTGGTGGTCCTGAGCCGTGATGGTGAGCGGCGGGAGCAGACCTTCGGCAGTGAAGTTCTTGATCTCTTCCAAGCCCTTCTTCAGCTTTTCTGCGGTCAGCGGCTCACCTTGCTTTTCGAGCGCGTTCCGTACACCCTCGACGACGATGGCCATGCTGGCGACGCCGATGTTGTAATAGCTGCTGCCGACATTTTTCTCCTCGCCTGCGCCTTTTCCTTTGGCGTAAACCTCGTCGAGAATGGCCTTGATCACTGGATTATCGCGCCCGTAGGCCACGCCTTCGAAGCGCAGCACGCCTTTGGCGGCTTCGTTACCGACGATCTGGGTATCGGTTTCAGAAAGCCAGATCACGGACAGCAGACGATCGAGCTTGATCCCGTTCCGGATGGCGTCACGCAACGACACGGTCTGGCCACCGCCGGCACCCCAGATCACGACCCAGTCCGGACCGTAGCGGCGAACAGCGGTCCAAGTGGAGGACTGCTCGTTACCCGGAGATGGGTAGAAGAATGTTTGCAGCTCGAAGCCTTCCTTGTCGCGCACGGCCTCGAAGACTGGGACGGGCTCCTTACCGAACGGCGAGTCGATACCGACGAAGGCGATCTTCTTACCCTTCAGGTTTCCGCCTTCCTGATCTGAAATGTACTTGAGGATAACCGCGGCTTGTGACCAGTAGAGAGCGCCAGCGGGGAATATCGTGGGGAAGGTCTCGCCGTCCGCAGCGTCAGAGCGCCCGTGGAACATAGTGAGCACGTTGATGCCGTCCTGCAGCGCACGGGGCACAACGGCGCGAGAGACGGGCGTTGAAAGGAAATCGACCAGCACAGCGCCTTCCGCCTTGAACCGCTCATAGGCCTCGATGCCCCTCTGAGGCTCATTGCCGGTATCGACCACTGTAGCTTCGAAACGGTGGCCATTGATGCCGCCGCGCTCGTTGATGAGGGTGAGGTAGTCGCGCTGGCCTTGGTTATATTCGGACGTCACGAACGTGTAGACTTTCGTGAAGTCCTCGGCGAAGCCGAATTTGATGACCTTTTCCTGAGCCCATCCAGGGCCGGACGCCAGCGCGAGCGCCGCGGCGCCTGCGAGTGCGGTCGTCAATCTCCTCATCGTTTCCTCCATTACCTAACCATGTCGCGTGTGGCGGAAGGGCCAAACGAGAAAGTAATTGCGCACGTTGTCGTAAATCTTGGCAAGGCCGAGCGGCTCATAAAGCAGAAAGCCGACGATCAGAGCGCCATAAAGCACGAGCGGAATATGCGAAATGATGTCCGCATAGAGGGGCAGGTTGAGCGCAGCCGCTACCGCACTGACGAGATTGTTGAGAAAAATCGGCGCCAATAACACGAGGCCCGCGCCGAAGAAGCTGCCGAGTACGCTGCCAAGGCCGCCCACAATCACCATTGCGACCGCCTGGATCGAGACTTCCAGGTGGAATTGCTCGGGCGTGACAGCGCGATAATAGCAGAAGGCCAGCACCGCACCTGTCACGCCGCCAATGAACGATGAGCACCAGAAGGCGAGCAATTTGTATTTGAATGGATTGACGCCGATAATCGCCGCAGCGAAATCCTTTTCCCGCACCGCGACCAGCGCCCGTCCTAGACTCGTCCGGTTCACATTGAGCAGAAAGGTGGTCACCACCGCACAGGTAGCCAGCGCAAACCAGTAGCGGCCAGCATCCGACGTGATGGGCCACCCCAACACTGTCAGCGGTGGGGCTTGCAACGTCGCTTGGCTGCCGCCGCTGATTGCCGGCACGTGCACGATCGTCCAGTCGACGATTGATTGCATGGCGAGCGTAGTCACTGCGAGATAGAGACCTTTCACCCGCAGCGCCGCTGCGCCGAAGATGAAACCGATAGCCGCGGCCGCGAGACCGGCAAGAATGAGAGAAATCTCGAATGGCACACCTGCGCGCACGCTGTGAATCGAGGTGTACGCGCCGATGGCCATCACGGCGGCATAGCCAAGGTGAATCTGTCCAGCCCAGCCCATCAGCAGGTTGAGGCCGAGCGCCGCCGTCGACCAGATAATCCAGGGAAGGAGGTAGCTATTCAGCGCGAGCGGCGAGAATAGAAATGGCGCCGCGATGGCAATGACCGTGATCGCTGTCAGAAGATGCCGGTCGAACGGCACCGGATAGAGCCGCCGCGCGGAACGGTAAGTGGTGTGACGGACGCCAGCCAGTCTGTAGAACATCACACGCGCTCAATATCTTCGCGACCGAACAAGCCGTAGGGCCGGACGATGACAGTTGCCAGGATGACGAGCGAGGCGACGACGTCCCGCGTTCCGGAAATTCCGATGCGCTCCAGATAGACGGGCGCGACGTTCTCCAGAATGCCGACCACGAGGCCGGCGACGATGACGCCGGCGATGCTGTCGAGCCCACCCAGGATGGCAACTGCCAGAGCTTTGATGAGCAGCAGGGACAGCGTCCAGTCGACGCCCTGGATGGAGCCCCAGAGGATGCCTGCCGCGGCGGCTGCGACGCCAGCGAGGCCCCACGAGATGCCTATCGCCCGCTCGACGGGGATACCCACCGACCACGAGGCTGTCTGATCATCCGAGACAGCCCGTAGCATGATGCCCTGCCGCGTGCCGAAGAACAGCGCCGCGAGGCCGACCAGCGCCAGCGCGACGATACCTGTCAGCAGATACGAGCGGTCGATGAGAATGGGACCGAGGAAGATCGGTGCGGTGTCCAGGCCAATGTCCAGTGGCTTCTTCGTTGCACCGAAAATGGCGGGCAGCAGACCGCGCAGCATGATCTCGAGCCCGAGCGTCAGCATAATGACCATGATGACCGGTTGCCCGATCATGCGGCGTAGCGCGACCCGTTCGATGCCGCGCCCGACGAAGTACATCGCGACGATGCCGATGGGGATGGCGGCCCAGAGCGGGGTGCCGAGCTGGGCGGTGGCCGCCCAGGTGAGGTACGCTCCAACCATCACGAGGGCGCCTTGGGCCAGGTTGGCGACGCTGGACGACTTGAACACAAGCACGATGCCAAGGGCCACGAGCCCGTACATCAGCCCAACCAACGCGCCGTTGATGGATAACTCGGCCAGTTCGTAGAGGAGATCCATGACGTTCAGTTCACCGTGTAGATGGCGAGGCGGCGCTTGAGGAAACCAGTTGCGCCAGTTTCGTAAGTGATGAGGGTCTCGTGCTCGACGGATTCGGATCCGTCGTAGAGGGCGGCGATGATCGGCGCGTAATGCTCGTCAATGACGTTGCGGCGCAGCTTGCGGGTGCGGGTCACCTCGCCGTCGTCGGGATCGAACTCTTTCGGCAGATTCACGAATTTGCGGATCGCGAGCGCCGGCGGCAGCAGCTCGTTGACGTGCCGCACAACGCCAGCGATGAGCTCGTAGACCTCGGGGCGCTGTGAAAGCTCGGCGTACGACGTGTAGGTCACGCCGTTCATTTCGGCCCAGTGGCCGACGGCACCCATGTCGATGCAAATGAGCGCCGTCAGGTAATCGCGGCCGGCGCCAATGATGGCCGCGTCCTTGACGTACTGGCTGAACTTCAGCCGGTTCTCGATGTAGGTGGGGATATAACGCTCGCCGCCCTTGGTGTAGACGACCTCGCCCACGCGCCCCAGCACGACGAGGTGGCCGTCATCGTCTAGGTAGCCGGCATCGCCCGTGTGCAACCATCCGCCCGCCAATGTCTTTCGCGTGGCTTCCTCGTCATTGAGGTACCCGTCAAACACGCTGTCTGCGCGGATAAGGATTTCACCGTTGTCGTCGATCTTAATCTCGACTCCCGGCAGCGGCTTGCCGACGGTGTTGAGCTTCACATCGCCGGAGCTTTGCGCGGCCGTAAGCGCGCAATTCTCGGTCTGGCCATAGAACTGCTTCAGGTCGAGCCCGAGCGCACGGAAGAAGAGGAAAGTATCCTCGCCAATGGCTTCACCCGCCGTGTAGGCGCGCTGGGCACGGGAAAGGCCGAGGTAATCGCGCAGGGGCGCGAACATCAGAAGATCGCCGATGGCATAGCCGATCCGGGAGAGGAGCCCTGGCTTCCGGCCGGCGAGTCGTTCCCGCTCCAGTCGGATTGCGAACGGCATGAACCAGTTGAACAGCTTCCGCTTCAGCCAGGTCGACTCGGCGATGCCGACCTGCACATGCGTGAGCATCGCGTCCCAACTTCGTGGCGACGCGAAGTACACGGTCGGGGCCACCTCGCGGAGATTGTGAAGAACGGTTTCCTGGCGCTCGGGGATGTTGATCGTGAATCGCAGCGCGATGCCGGAGGAGACGGTGAACACGAAGTCGCCAACCCAGGCCATTGGGAGATAGGCCATCAGCTCATCGCCGGCCCTGAAGTAATCCGCCTGCTCCGCACTGCGCGCAGCTGCAATTACCCGGCGATGCTGCAGCACAACTCCCTTCGGCTTCCCCGTCGTGCCGGAGGAATGAAGCAGCACCGCGGCATCCGTCGGCTTGGCCCGGTTGATGAGGTCCTCTTTGAGCCCCGGCTCGCGGGCGAGGCGTTCTGCGCCTTCGCGGATGAGGTCCTCCCAGGAGAGCAGGCCGGGCTCCGTGTAGTTCCAAAGCCCGCGCGGGTCGTCGTAGATGATGAACTCGGGCAGTCTGGCCCGCTTCCGCAACTCGAGCAGCTTGTCGACTTGCTCTTGGTCTTCCGCGAGCGCGAACCGTGCACGGCTGTTGCCGGCGTAGTATTCGAGGTCGTCAGGCGGCACGTCGGGGTAAATCGGTGCCGGATAGCCGCGCAAGGCCGCGGCACTGAGCATTCCAAAATAGAGGCGTGGGCGGTTGTCACCAATCACGAGGAGGCTGTCACCAGGCCGGAAACCGCGAGCATCAAGAGCTGCCGCGAAGGCCAGGACTTCGGAGAGAACGTCGCTCCATGTGAACTCTCGCCAGATGCCGCGGTCCCGCTCGCGCATGGCGACACTGGACCCATGCGTCTGCGCATTCTTGGCGAGCAACGAGATCAGGGTGCCGGAGTCGAGCCCCACATTCTCGCGCGGCACCGCGCCCGGATCATCCGTGGCGAGATCCAAACCCACATCGACGGCTTTGGCTGTGCTCCCCTCAGGCCGCATGGCGCCTCTTCGTTCCGAGATAGGCTTCGATCACAGCGGGGTTGGAAAGCGCTTCCGCGGGTGTGCCTGAAGCGATCTGCTCGCCGTAGCTCAACACGGTCATCCGATCGCACAGCGCCGAGACCACGTCCATGTGATGCTCGATGAGCAAGACGGTGAGTCCGCGCTCCTCGCGGGCGTCGAGAATGAAGCGGGCCATGTACTCCTTCTCCTCCTGGTTCATGCCCGCCATGGGCTCGTCGAGGATGAGGAGACGCGGCTCGGAGACGAGCGCGCGCGCCAGCTCGATGCGCTTCTGCAGGCCGAGCGGCACGACCTCAATGGGCAAGTCTCGCACGTCCTGGAGTTGCAAAAAGTCGATGGTGTCCTCCACCAACTCCCGCTGCCGGATCTCCTCAGGTTCGGCCCACACCCAATAGAACAAGCTTGCCAGAGCCGAGGGACGCATGTGCGTGTGACGGCCCATCATGATGTTGTCGAGCACGCTCATGCCGCGGAACAAGGCGAGGTTCTGAAAGGTGCGTGCGATGCCGAGCGGCGCCACCTGATGGGGCCGGATGCCGGTAATGTCCTTTCCTTCGAAGATGATTTGGCCGCGGTCAGGGGGATAAAAGCCAGTGATAGCGTTGACGATGGTCGTCTTGCCGGAGCCGTTCGGGCCAACGAGACCGAAAATTTCGCCCTTTTCGATGCCGAACGTGACCCCCTTCAACGCCTTGAGGCCGCCGAAGGACCGCTCAAGATCGCGACACTCGAGAATCATTTGGCGCCGGCTCGCATGGAAGTTACCTCCCCGTGCCCAGAATTGTTTTTCCTTGTATATCCGCACGCTACCGGGCGTACTTTATGCGCGCGGCTCTAGGCGAGCAATAGCAGCCCTGGTGCAGGTTTCTCATGCTGCGGAACGTCGCGGTTCCATCCGCAGGCACGTGATGGCCAGTGCAAGAACCGCAGCCAGAGGAGCGATCCAGTATTCGGGCGACTGCAGCGTCCAAAGCGTCGCCGTGCTGATGAAGATCCAAAGCAGCGGTATGACCATCAGCACTAGTCGTCCGCCCCTTGGCGATGCCGCAAGGACCGCCAGCGTCGCGAGCGCCGTTGGATCAGGCGCAATGCCAAAGACCTCTGCGGCGGACCATGATCGTCCGACCGCGGGTGCAATGAGCGGATAACCGATGAGGATGGCTGCGAGCAGGATAATCGCGGCCGTGCGAGTGAAAGCAGCGGCAGAGCCGAAGCTGAACCGATTCCTTAGCAGCCCGGTCGCGATTAGCATCAGGCCTTCCAGCCCATAAGCCGGAGCGACGTAGGGAGCCGCCCAGTTGATCGTCGCGTAGCGCTCCCCAAAGAACGCCCAGGCGATCCAGATCCACAGTATACCCAGCACCACGAACGTGATGCGGGTCAGCAGGGTGCTCGGCCTCGCCAATGCGAAGACCATCCCCAGACCTGCGGCGACCGTCGCGAGTTGCGCCGGCCACAGAGCATGGTTGTGCAACTCGAATAGGCGGTAATAGACGCGGGGCGAGAATAGGAGCATGTCGGAAAGGGAGTAGGTCCACCATTCCGACATGTCAGAGCTGCCTCACGTAATCCGATATCCGCTGGCGCACGGCCTCGTCGGGGAAAAGGCCTGAGCCTGCCGCCATGTTCTCCAGCACGTGGTCGACGCGCGTCGTCGCCGGGATGACGCAAGTGACGGCCGGATGCGAGATGATGAATTTCAGCAGAAGCTGCGGCCAGGTGGATGCCCCTGTCTCGGCCAGCCATGACGGCAAGGGATGGCGCTCCACGTGCCAGATGAGCTCCTTCTGCCGGAACGGCCGGTTGATGATGACGGCGATGCCGCGCTCCTGGGCGAGCGGCAGGATGCGAGATTCGACCTCCCGGTCGAGCACATTGTAGGTCACCTGGATGAAGTCGATCGGCTGGGTCGCCATGATCCGCTCGAACTCACGGTGACGACGCCCTTCCGACGTGGTGATGCCGACATAGCGGATCTTCCCCTCGGCCTTCATGGCGAACAGGGTTTCTAGGTGCTCCTCCCAGGCGACCAGATTGTGCACTTGCACCAGATCGAGCTTGGGAATGCCCCAGTAGGCCCGCGTCCGCTCAATTTGCGCTGGGCCGTTGGCGGGCCGCGACGTCCACACCTTCTCCGCGGCAAAGACCTGCGGGTACCCGAGCTTTCTCAGGCCATAGCCGATGGTTGGCTGGGAGGATGCGTACATGGGCGAGGAATCGATCATCCGCCCGCCAGCCTGGAAGAAGGCAGCCATCACGGCCGCGCATTCCTCGAGAAGCTCCGGATCATTGCCGACATTGAAGGTGATCCACGTGCCGAGGCCGACAACGGGTATCTGCTCGCCGGTCGAGGGAATGGGGCGCGTTGCAATTTCGGTGGGCTGACTTTCCACGCGCGTCGCCCCCATCAGCCCTGAACTCAAGCCGATAGCGGTGGCGAGCGACCCCTGGAGAAATGCGCGGCGCTCAACTTCCATTCGTGGTCCTCCGCCATTCCTCTGTGAAGCTCGGCGAGACTACAACGCTCAGTCGACCGGGACATCATCCAGCAAGCTGGTGTACAGATGATCTGGACCCGGCATGCCGCAGCGATTGCCGGCATGCCATCCACAAGTCTGCGCCACAGCTAAGCCAGCGCTGAGCTTACGGCCTCACGCACTTGGTCAAGTGACAACGGCTTGCTGATGAACGCGGCGGCAGGAATGCCGAGATCCTCCGCGGGATCGGCGCTACCCCCGAATCCGGACATCACCAGGATGCGCAATTGCGGCGCCGCGGCTGCCGCCCGGCTGGCGAGCTCGACCCCATTGATGCCGGGCATGTCCAGGTCTGTGATCAGGAGATTGAAGGATTCCGGCGCAGCGGAAAACCTCTGGAGGGCCTCCTGACCATCCACGCACCGGATGACCTCGTGCCCATCAGCCTCGAGCGTTCGGCCAACCAAGTCGAGGGTGGTGGTGTCGTCGTCCGCCAACAGGATCCGTGCCATGTCCACCTCTCCCTCGATTGCGCCTCACACTCTGAGACTGTTCAGCTTGTGGCAAGCTGGCCGACGTACGGCAGCTCGCGGTACCTGTGCGCAAGGTCCATTCCGTAGCCTACTACGAAAACGTTCGGGCACTCGAACGCGGCGAAATCCGCCTCGACCTGCACAGCCCGCCGGACGGGCTTGTTGAGCAAAACGCAAGTAAGCACCCGCTTTGCGCCACGGGCTGCCACCAAGTCCTTGGCGAATGCCAGCGTCCGGCCCGACTCCAGAATGTCGTCGACGAGCAGCACGTTGCGGCCTCTAACATCCATCTCGATGTCTCGCAGGATCTGCACCTGACCCGAGGATTGCGTGCTTTTCCGGTAGCTCGACAGCGAGATGAAATCGACCTCGGGCTCCAGGCCGACCTTGTGCAGCGCCCGAATCAGGTCGGCTGCAAAAACGAAGCTGCCTTTCAAAATGGCGACAACCAGAAGCCGCTCGAGATTCTGCTCGGCGATTCGTGCCGCGAGCGCGTCGATCCTCGTCGCAATCTCTTCAGGCGAGAAGATGACTTGGACCCGGCCGTTATCGTTATCCGCGCTCATCCAATGTCCCCGGGATGAAACTGAGAGAACCTTAAATATCGGCCGATTAGCACACCCCTGCAACCTGAGGGCAGGGCTGCTGCTGCCGCATCCAGGTCTTGAGCGGCTGAATTCCTGTAGAAAACGGCGTTCGGCCTCCAGCGGACGGTGCAGCCAATCTTGCTGCACAGCCCAAAGTACACGAGCCCGCCACAATCCTGCGATTGATCAGCCCCATCGCTTTTCGCATAAATGGGCCGCGGAAGTGATCCGGGGGGACAACGGCACGTGATCCGGTTGGAAAATGTGGGGCTGAGGTACGGGCGAGGGCCAGAGGTTCTGCGGGAGGTCAACTTCCACCTCAAACCTGGTTCGTTCCACTTCCTGACAGGACCATCCGGCGCCGGCAAAACCACCCTGCTCAAGCTGCTGTTCCTTTCGCTCCAGCCCACGCGAGGAAAGCTCTACCTTTTCGATCAGGATGTCAGCCGCCTGACCCCGGCAAAAAGAGCCCAGCTAAGGCGCCGAATCGGCATTGTTTTCCAAGACTTCCGGTTGCTCGATCATCTGACAACCTGGGAAAACGTGGCCTTGCCGCTGCGGGTGGTCGGCAAGCGAATCTCGGACTACAAGGATGATGTCACCGATCTTCTGCAATGGGTGGGCCTCGGTGACCGCATGCACGCTTTCCCGTCGGTGTTGTCGGGTGGGGAGAAGCAGCGGGCAGCCATCGCGCGCGCCGTCATCGGCAAGCCTGAGCTTCTGCTCGCGGACGAGCCTACCGGCAACGTCGACCCGCAGATGGCGCGGCGGCTGTTACGTCTCTTCGTCGAGCTGAACCGGCTCGGGACGTCAGTCGTCATCGCCACCCACGACCATCAGCTGATGCGCCAATTCAAGGCGCCCCGCCTGGAGCTGCACGAGGGGCATGTCAGGATCGTATGATAGACCGGCAGCCGCACGCCGGTTCGGGCATGCTCCCGACCGCGACGAGTACGGCTATGAGATGGCTGATCCCCCCACAGGAGGATATGGCTATCCATCCTATGAGACAGTGACGCAGCCTCCCGCGACCAGCTTGCGCCACGACTACGCGCCTCCGGGACCCATCCGCGACCCGGCCACGATGCCGATCGTTCCCGCGGGATCGGTTACGGGTCGCTCGCTCACCCTCGTGGTCTCGATCATGTGCTTCTTCGCCTGCCTGACCGCAGGCGCGGTTTACCTGATCAACAAGTCCGCGGCCGCGTGGCTTCGGGAGATCGCAAGCGAGGTGACGGTCCAGCTCGAGCCGCGCGAGATTCCCAACATGGAAAGCACGCTGAATGACGTGGTTGCCTTCTTGAACCGGCAACCCGGAGTTCGCAGCGCTCGTGCGCTCAGCGTCGCGGAATCCAACGCGCTGCTTGAGCCGTGGCTTGGTCAGATCGATCTGCTCAGCACTCTGCCGGTGCCTCGGCTCGTCGCCTTGGAGCTGGACCGCAGCAATCCCCCTGACATTCCTGCGCTCAGGCAGAGATTAATGGCTCAGTTCAAAGGTGTAACGCTCGACGATCATCGGCACTGGCAGCAGCAAATCCGGACGGTTACGCGATCCTTCGCCCTCGGCGGGTTGGCTATTCTGCTGCTCGTTGCATCCGCCACCACGGCGATCATCATCTCGGCGACACGGAGCGCGATGGCCTCGAACCGTGAGATCGTCGAGGTGCTGCATCTGGTGGGCGCCACCGACCGGTTCATCGCCCGGGAGTTCGAGCGCCATTTTCTGTCGCTCGGCATTCGCGCTGGTCTCGTTGGCGCGATTTGCGCGATGGCGGTGTTTTTCACCATGCCGGCCTTGATGGAATTGCTTGGCGGCGGAACGGTGAGCATGGCCGACCTTCGCCGGCTCGTCGGCACGGGCGGGCTCGATGCACCTGGTTACGTGCTGCTGGGCTTCGTCGTGGTGGTTATCGCGGGCTTATGCATGCTGACGTCGCGCTTTGGCGTCTATCGCATCTTGCACGCCCGGCAGTAGCGTGTTCCCCGAAGAGTCATGGACTCCGGCGCAGAGATCGGGTTTGCATCTCGACGGATAGATGCTGCATAGGACAGGAGAGAGGCCGCCCGCGGGCGACCAGAAGCTTCATCCATGGCTAAAACGCGGCGAACTTGGCGGCTCTGGATTGGGTCCGGCTTGGTAGCGGCAGCACTTGTCGGCATCGGCTTCCTGTTGTTTGCCGCCGCGGCCACACGCCCTCCTCCCGAGCTGCCGCCAAAGGCGGATGGCATCGTGGCCCTGACCGGCACGCAACAGCGCATTGCGGTTGCGGCCAAGCTGCTCTCGACGGGACAGGCCAAGCGACTGCTGGTGACAGGCATCAACCGGCAAGCTACCCGCGGAGAAATCCGTCGGCTGACGGGCCTCGACGCAGCTTTGTTCGACTGCTGTGTGGATCTCGGCTACGAGGCGCAGAACACCATTGGTAATGCCGAAGAGACGTCCGCCTGGATCAAGCAGCATGGCTTTTCGACGCTCATCGTCGTGACGTCGAGCTACCATATGCCCCGCAGCCTGGTTGAGCTGGGGCGGGTGATGCCAAACGTGACGCTTATTCCATATCCGGTCGTCTCGGAATCCTTTCGCCGCGGCGACTGGTGGATGAGGCCGGGACTTGTGCGCCTCCTGGCGGCCGAATACGTAAAGTTCCTGCCTTCCGCCGCGCGGTTCGTCCTTGCGCGGCTCGTCCATTCCTTCGAACCGGGCGCCGCGGCGACCGTTGGGCCGCCAAGCCGCCCGTGATCTCCGAAGCCTATGCTGCGCTCCATCGTCTTCGCTGTCGTTTTCTATCTCAATACGGCTGTGTTCTTGCTGCTCGGCAGCCCGCTGCTGTTTGGGCCGCGCAGCTGGGCAATGGCGGCCCTAAAGCTTCATTCCCGCGTCAGCCTTTGGTGGCTCGAAAAGATCGTAGGCACCCGTATGGAGGTGCGGGGGCTGGAGCGGCTGCCGCCCGGGCCGATCCTCGTCGCCGCGAAGCATCAATCGGCGTGGGACACGTTTGCCCTCATCCCGCTGTTCCGCGATCCCGCGCTGGTGATGAAGGCCGAGCTCATGCTCATCCCGCTCTACGGTTGGTTCTCGCGCAAGTTCGGCATGATCCCCATCCGGCGGGAGGCCAAGGCATCTGCTATGCGTGAGTTGCTGCGGGAAGCGCGAAAACGAGCAGCCGCCGGCCGGGAGATCCTGATCTTTCCAGAAGGCACGCGAAGGCCGCCGGGGGCACCGCCTGACTACAATCCCGGTCTTACGCCGCTTTACGAGGGCCTCAACATCCCCTCCGTTCCGTTGGCCCTCCACTCGGGCTTGTTTTGGCCGCGACCGCGGCTCCACCGTTATCCCGGATCCGTCCTCGTGGGTA